>JAYWDF010000690.1:0-28638 GCA_043779985.1 Akkermansiaceae bacterium
GCGTCGTATAGCGCGGGTTGATAGACGGAGACGCTGCGGATCGTCCCGGGGAAGATTTTCGAATCCTTCCACACGAATTCCGTCACCACGCCCTTGGGCACCCCCTCCTTCACCTGCGAATCCGGCCCCAAGACCGGCGCGGGCATTTCCGGTAGGGTCAAAACGGGCGCAACATCATCCGCAAAAAGGGTGAGCGAGAGCGCACTGAACAACACGAGAAGTCTTAGCATCCGCCCTAAACGGAGTCGAATCCCTGCGGTCTTTCACTTCATTCACCGCTTCGCCTTGAGCAGCAGAACCGGCACATTCACGATGTGCCGCACCTTGTCCGCGGTGCTGCCGTAAAGCAGGTCACTGATGAAGCGATGGCCGTGGGTGGACATCGCGATCAGATCCACCTCATACACCGCCGCCGCTTTGACGATTTCATCGGACGGCTCGCCGAGCGCGAGTAGATAATCCACCTCGAATCCCTCGTCACGCAGCTCGGCAGCCCGCGTCTCCAGATAGGCGCGGTCTTGCTGCATCTCCTCGCTTTCCGCCAGATTGAGCTCGCGGAAATTTCGCGCCACCCAGCCGTCGGCCACATGCATCAGCAGCAGGCTGGCTCCGGTAAGCCTGGCCAACGGCTTGACGTGATCCAGGATGGTTTGATCGGCACCGCTGTTTTCGATAGGAATGAGAATTTTCTGATACATGGCGGTGGGATTTAGAACGGAAGGCCGAGGAAGCCGTAGAAGGCCTTGCGCAGCGGCTCGGGCGCGAAAGTGTCGAAAAGCAATTTCACATTGAGCGTGATAATGACCGCTGCCGTCGTCCAACCAAGCACTTTAATCCACCGGGGATTGACGAACTCCCCCATCTTCGCCCGCTCGCCGGTGAAGCGCAGCAGCGGCCAGACTGCGAAGCCGAGCTGCATGCTAAGCACCACTTGGCTAGCCACTAGCAACGCCGTCGTCTTGCTCTCGCCGTAGTAACCGATGATCACCACCGCGGGCACCAGCGCGATGCCGCGGGTGATCAATCGCCGCAGCCAAGGGCGGATCCGGAAGTTGAGAAATCCCTCCATCACGATCTGTCCGGCCAGCGTGCCGGTAAGCGTGGAATTCTGCCCCGATGCCAGCAAGGCCACCGCGAAAAGCGTGCTCGCCACGCCTACGCCCAGCGTCGGACTGAGCAACTTGTAAGCATCTTGAATCTCCGCTACTTCCTGATGCCCGGACCAGTGGAAGGTCGCTGCGGCTAAAATCAGGATCGCCGCGTTGATAAACAGCGCAAAAAACAGCGCGGCCGATGAGTCGATCGTGGCGAACTTGATCGCCTCCCGTTTTCCCTGCGGGGTGCGCTCGAAATTGCGCGTCTGCACGATCGACGAATGGAGGTAAAGATTGTGCGGCATCACGGTCGCACCGAGGATGCCGATGCTCAAATAGAGCATGTTTTGATTTTTCAAAATGTCCGCCGTCGGCACGAAGCCGAGCATCACTCCGGTGAGGCTGGGCTTGGCGAAAAACAATTCCGCTGCGAAGCAGCCGCCGATCGTTGCGATCAGCATGATCACGATGGCCTCGACGTAGCGGAATCCTTTATTCTGCAAATAAAGCACCACCAAGACGTCGAGGCAGGTGATCACACAGCCCCACACGATCGGGATGCCGAAGAGCAGCTGCAGGCCGATGGCCGAGCCGATGACCTCCGCGAGATCGCACGCGGCGATCGCAACTTCGCACAGCACCCATAGAAACCAAACGGTCGGTTTGGAATAATGATCCCGGCAGGCTTGCGCCAAATCCCGGCCGGTGACGACGCCCAGTTTCACACACAGGTGCTGCAGGAGCATGGCCATGAGATTGGAAATCATGATCACCGCCAGCAGGCTGTAGCCGAACTGCGCGCCGCCGGCGAGATCGGTGGCCCAATTTCCCGGATCCATGTAACCCACCGCAACGAGGAAGCCGGGACCACTGAAGGCAATGAGCTTGCGCATGAACGAACCGCTGCCCGGAACCATGATGCTGCGGTGGACTTCCGGCAGCGAGAGGTCCGTCGCAGCCCTACGCCAGGCAGCGTCGGACGGGGACTCGGGACCCAGATCGGATTTCATAGGCGTGTTGTGGGCCATTTTTTTATTTGATTCAATGTAGAATTTTAGACGAGGCTAAATTTCTAGTCAAAACTTCGTGCTCATGCCGAGGAAAGGCATGACATCGGTGGAGGCGCGGGTGAGACCGACCCGAATTCCACCGTCGAGCTGCCAGGTAGGAGCCATGGCGCAGGTCAGACCGGTGTTGAAATAGGCTTCCCAGTCGGATCCCGATTCGGCGCTGAGCACGCTGACGAGTTCGAGGAAGATGCCGACGTTTTCCGTCAATCCGTGACTGGTTGTCGCCGAGGTCAATACGGAGAGGTGGCGCCCGTCGTCATCGGCCTCCACGTCCAGCTCACCCATCACCGCGCAGGCCCAGCCCGCCGGGCCGTCAAAGGCGAACGGAACGATCAGGCCGCCTTCGAACTCGCCGTTGCCAAGCGCGCCATTCGCGGTTGGGAGCTTGATGTAAGGCATCAGCGCCAGCGCGGTCCCGCCGCCGTCGTTGCCCCAGAGGTTATGCTTCAAGCGGAGTTCCACATCGCCAAACCCTTCCCCTCCGCCGCGGACTTGCGTGTAAAACGGCAGCACCACTTGCAGGTCGGTCGAGCGGTCGAGGCCGACCTTGGCATTGAGCTCAGCGAGCGAGAGTCCGCGGTCAGGGCCGTTGCGAGTCCAGCTGCCAATTTCCATTTCAAACTGGAAGTGCCCGGCATCGACGGTATTCGGACTTTCTGTGGTGTCCGGCCGATCCGTGCTGAGCGGCCTGAGCTCCGCAGCCGGACAGAGCGACGCGCCGATGCAGACGGCGGCAAGGTGAATCAAAGTCATAATATTCCAGACAGCTTTCATGTTGCTGAAAACTTAGTCCTGACTAATAATTGTATTCAAGACTAAATTAAAAACGCTGTCGCGAGGCTCGGAGAACTGGCCATCCGGCCCGAATCACGGCGGATTACTCGTCGTCGATCTGAAGCCGCTGCGGACGCTTGAGGGGAATCCCCTGCTTGGCGTCGCCGAGGTCGAGGCTGTCGAGCACGTTGGTTTGGCGATTGGCAAATCCAGCTTCATCGGAAACGGCTGCGAAGCTTGGCACTTCGGTGTGGTAAGGATCATCGCCAATGACCGTGGGCTCCTTGGGGCGGACCGGCACGGCATCGAGCGCCGGCAAGCTGAGAGCGCCCATACCCGGAGCGGCCCCCTCGGCCAAGGCGCCGGAATGGATGGTGCAGAATGGCAGATTCTCGGTTCCCTTGCGGAAAAATTCATTCACCGCGGTGGTTCGGGAACGCACGGTGCCGGTCGTGATGTCTTCCAAATGCTCCTGACAGAACTGGGTCGCGCGTTGACCGGAAAGCGAGCACACCGGCACCTCAATCACCGAGGCCGGAGCCACCAGCGCATCGCCGCCGAAGGAGGGCGCGGCCGCATTCATCGCCGCCTGCCACACCGGCATCGCCAGATCCCGGCTGAAGGCGCCCGGATAGATCGGGTCGCTATTTCCCATGAGGAATCCGGTCCACACTCCGCAGGTGATGCGCTTGTTGTAGCCAAGAAACCAGGTATCCGCAAAGCCGAAGGTAGAGCCGCCCTTGCCCGCACCCTTGAAGGGCTTCTCAACCATGCCGTCCAGCACGCCCCTCGAGCTGCCGCGGGAAAGCGAGTCCGCCATCAGGCTGTGCACTTGCCAGGCGGTCGCCGGATCGATGACTTGGCGCGGGGTCTTCGTCAGCTTCTGGCGGCGATAGACCACCCGGCCGGCCGAGTTCTCCACCCGGTCCAGGTAGACGAGCGTCTCAGGCCCGGCCATCCCGCCGAGCGGAAAGGTTGTCATCGCCCGCACCGCTTGCTTCATCGAAACTTCCTCGAACCCGACCGCCAGCCGTGGCAGCAATTCGGCTTTTTGCAGCGGCAGCCCGAAGGCGACGCTGGTATCGACCACCCGCTTCAGGCCGGTGAGTCCGGCGAACCGCACGGTGGCGCCGATTTTTGAATTTTCCAAAGCCGCGCGCGCCGGGATGTTCCCCTCATACGTCGGTGAAGCGGTTTCCATGCCCCACTCGCCGAGGATGCCTTCCTGCCCGCCGACCATCACCGCGCGGTTGTCCATCGGCTCGTCTTCCACCAAAGTCGCCGGGGTGAGCCCGCTGCTAAAACCGGCTGCGTAGATGAAGGGGAAAAACGCCGTGCCCAGGGGACGCTTGCCGAGCTCGATGAAATCGTAGGGCACTTGCGCGTAGTCCCGCCCGCCGACGTGGGCGAGAACCTCACCCGTTTCGTGATCGAGCATCAACACCGCGCCTTGGAGGTATTCTGCGGGCTTGGCGCTGCCTTTCCGATAGTCCTGATATTTCGGGTGCTGATAGTCCGGGCGGGCTTCGGCCTTGGCCAGGCTTTCGAGCAAGGCCTTCTGCGCGGCGTTCTGCGCCTCGGCGAGGATGGTGGTGTGGATTTTAAATCTGCCGGAAGCCAGGGCATCCTCACCCAGCGCCTTGCCGACCGCTTCCGCCACGCGCTCGTAAAGGTGCGAGGTGCCGCGCCGCAAGGGCTGAGAATTGAGCTTGAGCGGCAAGACCTTGAGGCGGGCCAGCTCGGACACGGAAATCATCCCCTCTTCATGCATCCGCCCGAGCACGTAGTTGCGGCCGCTGCGGTTGATCTCCGGATTGTTCAAGGGCGAGCGCACGTTCGGGTTCTTGATCAGGGTGACCAGCGAGGCGCATTCATCGACCGTTAGTTTCAGCGGCTCCTTGCCGAAGTAGCCCAGCGCCGCGGATCGGAGACCGTAGAAACCACTACCGAAATAGATCCGGTTCAAGTAGGAAATCAGGATCTCCCGCTTCTTATAACGGTCTTCGATCCGCCGGGCGAGGAACGCCTCTACCAGCTTTCGCTGGATCGTGGACTCCTTGCGCACCACCGCCTCTTCCTTCAAGTTATAAGCATTCCGCGCTAACTGCTGGGTGATCGTGCTGGCACCCTGGTTGCCGCCCTGGGCATTGAGCACAACCGCCCGCAGCACGCCGATGTAGTCCACGCCGTGGTGCGTGAGAAACCGGGAATCCTCGCCAGCGCGCAGGGCTTGGATGAAAATTTCAGGCACCTGTTCGATCGGGATCACGCTGCGGTTCTGCACGAAGATCCGGCCGATTTCCTTGCCGTTGCGATCCAGAATGATACTCGGCTCCTCCAGGTCATTGATCCGCTCCAGATCGTACGTCGCGGCGCGTTGGCGATACTCCGCAGTGTAGGCTTTGACGAAGATCCAAGTGACACCGCCAAAGATCGCGCTTAACAACAATAGGCCGAGCCAAAAGCCTTTGCGCTTGAAGAACCAGGGTTTGCTGTTCTTCTTCCGATTCGATTTTTGAATAGTAGCCATGCCAGATCCGGATTCATCACCGCCCATCCAAGCGGTCACGCAAGCGCAAGGCTACCTCAACGTCAGCGCGCCCGCAACCCCCGCGTTGGGGGCGATTTTACGCGCCCGGATCGCGCAAGACGGGCCCTTGCCGTTCCCGGATTTCATGGCCGCGGCCCTGTATGAACCAGGGCTCGGCTACTACGCACGCGCCACCCGGCAGGTCGGCCGCGGCGGGGACTTCTTCACCAGTGTGAGCGTCGGCCCTTTGTTCGGCGAGCTGCTCGCGCGGCGTTTTCTGCGCGAGTGGCAGGAATCCGGCTCGCCCGCGCGCTGGCGGATCATCGAGTGCGGCGCGCACGACGGCACCCTCGCAGCTGACGTACTCCTCACGCTTTCCCGGCTCAGTCCACCCGCCTTCGCCGCGCTGGAGTATGCCATCCCCGAGCCGCTGCCCCTGCTGCAAGCCGCGCAACGCGTCACGCTCGCGGAATTTCCCGGAAAAACCCGTTTCGTTAGCGCTGCCAGCGAGCTTGCCGGGGACCCGCTGCCGGGCATCGCCTTCGGCAACGAGTTGCTCGACGCGCTGCCGTTTCACGTCGTCGAGTGGAGCCGCGATGGCTGGCGGGAATGCCGGGTCGCCGCCACTGAGGCGGGCGAGTTCTTTTGGGAAACCGCGCACTTGGTCACCGCGCCCGCGTTGCTTGCCGCACTGGCCGAAATCGGTGCGCAATTCCCGGACGGCTATCGCACCGAAGTGCGCACGAATTTCCGCGAGTTCCTCGAGCCGCTGACCCGCGCGCTGAGTGCCGGGCTGTTGCTCTGGCCCGACTATGGCTTTGCCCGGCCGGAATATTACCACCCGGATCGCAAAACCGGCACCCTGCGCACCTTTTCCAAGCACCGCGCCGCCGAGGATCCGCTCACCACGCCCGGCGAGATCGACATCACCGCGCATGTCGATTTCACCGCCGTCACCGAGGCTGCGCTCGCGCTCGGCTGCCACCCATGCGCCTTCGCCCCGCAAGGTGCCTGGCTGACCGCCCACGCCCGCGACTGGCTGCTCGCGCAGGAGGGAAATCCCGACCCCGCCGGACTCCGGCAATTCCAAACCCTCACCCATCCGGCCCAGCTCGGCGGCAGTTTTCACCTGCTCGAACTCTCGTGGAACCAAGGCCCGAGAGAACTTTCCGCCGCAGATCGGCACCGGCTCGCATTGCGGGCTTGCCCCGCGCCCGCGGCTACGTAACATCCCCCCGCAAGCCGGGATGGCGGAATTGGTAGACGCGCCAGATTTAGGTTCTGGTATCGAAAGGTGTGCAGGTTCGAGTCCTGTTCCCGGCACTTTTTAAACGGTTTGTCCGCAGGTCGGACCTTGGCATGGCTTGCCGAGCAGCTCCGGCAACTGGTTTGTTAGCCACGATCTCGCCGCGCCGGTTTTCAAGGCGCATTCCCAGATGATGACGACGTGCCACCCGAGCTGGAGAAGTGCGGTTTCGTTGCGCAAATCGCGGGCCTGGTTTCCTTCGATCTTCGTTTGCCAGAAGTCGCAGCGGGATTTCGGCAACCTGAATGCGTGGCAGTGGGCATGGCCGTGCCAGAAACAACCGTGGACGAAGATGACGTTGTGGTATCTGAAAACTGAAATGGGGAAAAAGGATCCGACTGGAAGGCCAACTTCTCGTCCCCTTGCGACCTTGCCGATCATAAAGGAAGTAACCCATTCCGGTTACTGCATGTTCCCCGGGGTTTTGTTTCAATCCGCGCATGCGCGTCAGCCCTTGCCTTTCCAAGATTCTTTTTCTCACTGCAGCTCTAGGTAGCTCGCTCGTTCCGGCAGTGGCCCGCACGGTGGTTTCCCTCGACTCGGGCTGGTCGTTTTTCCAAGGCGATGCTGCGGGTGCCGAGCTGGCGGGATTCGACGACTCAGGCTGGCGGAAGCTCGATGTGCCGCACGACTGGAGCATCGCCGGGCCCTTCGACCAAGCCGCGCCCGCCAATGGCTCGGGCGCCTGGCTGCCTTCCGGGGTCGCCTGGTATCGCAAGGAAATCCCCCTGCCGGCGGATCTCAAGGACCAGCGGGTGTGGGTCGAGTTCGACGGCGTGATGGCTAACAGCGACGTCTGGATCAACGGCCAGCTGCTCGGGCACCGCCCTAACGGCTACGTCAGTTTCCGCTACGATCTGACCGACCACCTCAAGCCCGGCGGAGCGAATCTGCTGGTGGTGAAGGCCGACACCTCGGCCCAGCCCGCCTCGCGTTGGTATGCCGGTGCGGGGATCTACCGCCACGTCCGCCTCGTCACCGCGCACTCGGTGCATGTCGAGCCTTGGGGCGTTTACGCGACCACCCCCGAGGCGACTGCTGCGGAAGCCACGGTGAAAATCCAAACCACGCTCGATAACACCACCGCCAAGGCGGGCAAGATCACCCTGCGCACCGCCCTTGTTAGCCCGGACGGCAAAACCCTCGCAACCCAAGATTCCGAGGCGGCCCTCGTTCCCGGTAAATCCACCACGGTGAACCAGCAACTCAAGGTCCCCCACCCCCGGCTCTGGAGCCTCGAATCCCCGCAACTTCACACCCTCGTCACCCGCATCACCGCCGGGGACACCGTGCTCGATGAAGTCCGCACCCCCTTCGGTATCCGCAACGCCGAGTTCCGCTCCGATACCGGCTTCTGGCTCAACGGGAAAAATTTTAAACTCAAGGGCGTCTGCCTGCACCAGGACGGGGGTGCCGTCGGCGTGGCCGTTCCCCTCGCCGTTTGGGAGCGTCGGCTCAAAATCCTCCAAGAGCTTGGAGTGAACGCCATTCGCACTTCCCACAATCCCACCGCCCCCGAGTTTCTCGATCTCTGCGACAAGATGGGCTTGCTCGTCATGGACGAGTTTTTCGACTGCTGGACCAAGGCCAAGAACCCGCACGACTATCACCTCTACTTCAAGGAATGGTCCCAGACTGATCTGCGCGACGGCATCCTCCGCGACCGCAACCACCCCAGCGTGATCCTCTACAGTGTGGGGAATGAAATCCACGACACGCCCCAGCCGGAGATCGCCAAGCCGATCTTGCGCGGCCTCGTCGATGTCTGTCACGCGACCGATCCGTCCCGCCCCGTCACCCAGGCGCTCTTCCGCCCGAACGTTTCAGGAGATTATAAAAACGGGCTCGCCGACATGCTCGACGTCATCGGCACCAACTACCGCGACAAAGAGTTGCTAGACGCATGGAAGGAAAAACCCGGCCGCAAGATCATCGGCACCGAGCAGGGTCACGAGCGCGCCACTTGGACCGCCTGCCGCGACAATCCGCCGCACGCCGGCCAGTTCCTGTGGTGCGGCGTCGACTACCTCGGCGAGTCCCGCAGCTGGCCGCTGACCGTTTTCAATGGCGGACTGCTCGACCGCGCCGGCTTCATCCAGCCCCGCGGCTACGAACGCCAGAGCTGGTGGAGCGACAAGCCGATGGTTCGGATGCTCCGCCGCGTCGGCATGACGGCGGCGACTCCGGCCGATCCCGGCTATGAAGCGCTTGAGTGGCAGCGCCGCCAAGTCCTCTTCCCCGACTGGACTCCCGCCGCTGCCGAGCCGCACGAGGAAAACGTGGAAATCTACAGCAACGCCGAGGAAGTCGAGCTCTTCCTCAACGACAAATCCCTCGGCAAGAAACCCACCCGCAAGGATGCTGCCGCCATTAACTGGCAGGTTCCCTATCAGCCAGGATCGCTCAAGGCCGTCGCTCGTGTCCATGGCAAGGAAGTTGCAAGCGACGTCCTGCGCACCGCCGGGAAGCCGGTGAAGATTGCGCTGCTCACCGATCACAAATCGATCGGAACTGACTTCGACGCGGTTACAAATGTGGAGATCCAATTACTCGATGAAAACGGCACGCTTGTCCCGAATGCCGCGGATTTGATTCAGTTCAGCGTCAACGGTACCGGGAAAATCGTCGGCGTGGACAGCGGCAACGTGATGAGCACCGAGCCGTTCCAAGCGAGCGAGCGCAAAGCCTATCAAGGCCGGGCACTGGCGATTCTGCGGGCGACCGGTCCCGGGAAAATCACGCTCACCGCGAGCGCCGCGGGCCTCGCGCCAGCAACGGTGGAAGTCATCGCCACGCCGTGACTCATTAAGGAGGGCGGACACTCCTGTCCGCCTCTGCCAATGCGGGGCGAAAGCGCTGAGCCTCCGGCGCGTCTGCTTTCTCATTTCATTGACCCACGACAGGAGTGTCGTGGCTCCTTATCGCACGAAAACTCAGAATGTGGTCCACCAGCCCAAGCCCTTGTTCACTTCCGCCCAAGTCATCGATTTCACCGAGTAATCGGCGAACAGCGCGTTCACCGAGTGATTGTGACGCAAATTCGTGCCATCGACCGTGAGAGGCTTAACGCGTCCCGTGAAGTCGGCAGCAACGGAAATACTGTAACCGGAATTACCGACGGCTGACATGGTATCGATCATCAACATGAAACGATGAGGACTCTTGATTTTCGAAAGTGGATAGGCCGACGAATTTCCATTAATCCGTCCCGTGATTCCGGTTTTCCCCACGCCGATCGGTTGAATCGTCGCGTAGGTTACAGGGGAGTTGCCTTTGGTTTTGTCCCACTTCACCGACGGGCAGTTGCGCTGGGTCAATTGGGCGGTGAATCCCGAATTATCGTTGGAATCACCCGTCCAGTAGCTGACGTAAGGTGAGTATTGCAAAGGATCCGAACCGATTGAGGGCCACGGCTCCCATTCGATTTTTCCATCATGGTCAGCCGCATAACCGCCCATCGCCACTCCCCACGATCTGAGTTGGTTGATGCACAGGGTCCGCTGCGCCATCGCGCGCACTTTCGTCGCCGCTTGGAAGCCGACGGCGGCGAGGACGGCGATGATGGTGATCACGACCAGCAGCTCGACCAGCGTGAAGCCGTTGCGCGATGCTGGATTTTTGGGAGTGGAGGATTGCGGGTTCATTCGCAATGAAGATACCTTGCCGGAATCAAGCCGACAATAGCTCAAATGGATTACCCCCTACCACGTCAGCGCAGGAGTGCGCTGGCGGTCCAAAGCATCGGTGCCTGGCCGTGCAGATCACCGGCGGTGCGCGGGCGGTCGAGGTAGAATTTCTCCTCAAAGCCCTTGTCGGTGCCGATGCAGACTTCCCGTAGGTTCGCCTTTTCATCGAGGAATCCGACCAGCGCAAGCCACGCCTTGCGGGCGGCGGGTCCGTAGGTTTGCTCGTCCAGCCATCCGTTTTTCACGCCGGTGACCATCGAGAAGGTGAACATCGCGGTGCCGGAGCTTTCCGCCCACGACTCGGGCTTGTCGATCAACTGCCGCCACATGCCGCTCTCCATTTGGTTCGCGAGCAGGCCGGTCATCATCTTGCGGTAGCCCGCGAGAATCCGTGCGTGCTGTGGGTGGCTCTCCGGCAGCGAGCGCAGCAATTCCGCCGAGCCCGCCGCCATCCAGCCGTTGCCGCGGCCCCAGAAGAAATGCGCGTTGGTGCCGTGGTAGAAAAGTCCGTTAGGCTCCTGCATTTTATCGAAATAGGCGCTCATCGTCAGTGCCGCGCGGTCCAGGTATTTCGCATCGCCGGAGGCGCGGAACGCCTGAGTCTGGATCAGCGGGATCATGTACATGTCGTCGATCCAGTAGCGGGCCTCCGTGGTGATGCCGTCCGGGGTGGTGGCTTCCCACTGGGCGTCGGCCAACCCGAGACCGAGCGCCTTGCAGCGCTCGTCCTTGGTTTGGATGAAAATTTCCAGCGGCACCGCGCCGAGCACGCGGTAGTCCACATGCGCCTTGCGGTTGATCCGGCTGGCACCGGGCTCACTGAGGAAGGGCTCGAACTTTTTCACCAGCCGCGCCGAGAGGTCCGCGTCCTTCGTCAGGTCCGCCACGGTCAGCGCGCCATACCAGGCAATGACTTCCGGATAGATCACGCCGGTGGCAGCCTTCTCCGGACTTGTCTCAAAACGGAATTTGCGCGGTAGGACATTCTCGGCGATGCGCTTGCCGACGACCTCAGGTAAAGCCTCTTTCGGCCAGGCCGAGAAATACTGCGAGTGAGCGGGCTCGGCACCCGCCAGTGAAGCAATCGCGGCGAAAAGTATCGAAATAAGTGAAACGGATTTCATGAGGAAAAAATTTCTAGCAAACTGGAAATTATTGACCGGCAGTGACCTTGACCTCAAGCGGCGACGCCAGGCCTTGGGCGAACTCGGCGACGTGTTTTTTCCAAGCATCCGCAGCCGTAAAGCGACCGGCCTTGTCCCAGCAGAAGCCCGCCCAGTAAGTCGCCACCTGTCCGGCATCCGCCTTCATGAGCACGAGCTGATTGAGCTTTTCCTCGGCAACTTTCACGAAGTCTCCGGGAGCAGTAATCACGGCGAGCCCCTGATTGCCCGCGCCTTTCTCCATTTTCTCCCACTTCACGAGCCAGCCTTTCGCCGGATCACTTTCCACGGCTTCCTCCGCCGCTTTCTTGAGACCGGCAGCTGGCGTTAGATCGGCAGCTGCGCCAGTGAATTTATAATGGCTCTCGAAGCGATCGAACTGTTGGCCGGCGTCCAGCGAGACCCGCTTGGTTTCCGTGACGCTCGTCGCGCCGACCGGGTAGGCGGGGTATTCCAGCTCGAAGAGCACCCGGATCGGCCCGTTTGCGAGCACATTGGAGCGGGTGAAATTTTTTGAAACCCAGAGTTGGTCATTCGCCCACAAGCCGCTGCCGCCACAGCCGCGGCTAGCCCCCGCGGAGTAGAAGTCGGCACCCTCGCCGTGGTCCACGTGGTAGTCGTCTGCCAGATACCAATCATTGATGACCATGCGCGGATTACGCTTGGACCAGATGTCGACGGTGCTGCTGGTGAGCGGCTCGCCCTTCCAAGTCTCCAGCGCCGCGCCATACGTGCGGTGGGCGATGCGGTCGTTTTCCCAGGTAAAGTCGTCGAAACGCTCGCGCACGAAGCGGCCGAAGGCTTTGTACTGTTCCTTGGCATACACCTGCTTGGCGCCGGTCGTGAGCGTGAAGTGCTTCGTTTCGCCAGCGGCGAAGTCGGCTTGGAAAATCACGGCGTCGAAGCTGCGGAGCGCGTCGCCATCCAGGTCGATGGCTTGGCAGAGCACCTCGGCACCGGCGGCATCCTTGACGTGGATGAGATTCAGGTTTTTCGCGCCGAGAGGGACGAGATCCTGCGCGGAGACTTGGATGGTCTGGCTCGCACGGGCCAGTGGCAATGCATTCGCGACGCTCACTTCAAGCGAGGCCCCCTGGCACATCACGGGGACCATCAGCAGAGTGAGTGCGGTAGTTTTCTTGAGGAGTGGGTTCATGGGAGAAGTTGTTAAACGCACCAGCGAGGAAGGATCTTTCCTCGCACGAGGCGGCACGGGTTCCATTTTGCGATCCGAAACGCCACCCGTAAACCGCCCCATAAGGAGTAGTCAGAAACGCCAAGCGCAGCCCAAGGCTAACTCGATGCAGTCCGAAGGTTCAAGCTCCCGCTTGGGATGCGGAGGTCTAAATAAGGAGGGTGGACACTCTTGTCCGCCTGCCAATGGGATGTGAAAGAATAGAGCCTCTGGCGCCTGTGATTTCTCGCTCATTGGCCCACGACAGGAGTGTCGTGGCTCCTTATGCCAGCTTCCCGATGGCACCCGGCAGAAAAGTCTCAACGGCTCAGTGCCGCGGTGGCAGGCGAGGCGGTGCCGGGAGTGGCGGCCACACGCGGTGGATCATCGTCGAAGGCGCGGAGCTGGACATCGCCGGAGGCCGGGTTCTGGAAGAGTACGAGCACGCCGCGCGCATCGCCGGGATGAGGCCACAGCCCGGTCGCCACCGGCATCCAGGCGTTATCCTTAAAGGCGAAGGTGCGCATGCCGGACTGCCTGCCCTCGCGAACCGGCGGGTCCTCGATCAAGATTTCTTGCCCGGGTTTGAAGTCGTAATTCTTCTTTTCCAACATCAGGCGGATCGGCAGCGCGCTCAAATTCGTCGCATGATAGGAACCGGATGGAAACGCCTTCTTGGAATCGTTGATCGCCATGATCTGGCAGAGAGACTTGCCGCCCGCTTTACTCGGCAGGAAAAGAAGAATCGCGGAATTCACATCGTCGGGCAAAGTAACCTCACCGATGAGCTCGCCTTCGCGGGTGAGCGACGCGCGGTCCGGTTTGGTGGTGAAAACGATTTTCCGGGACTTGAACTGGATGATGGAGAACTGATGATTCAGATAGGTCTTGATCGGTGCCTTCACCGCCACAGCGGTGTCCGGCCCGGCAGGGTCCTGCGCATACGCCTCGGCGTGCTGCAGATCGGAGGTGAAGGCCAGCATCCGGATTTCCGCACGGATGGCGGGTGTCTCCTGGGCGGCGAGTGGACACACGGCCGACAGCAGGACCGCGGCGACGGGAACGAATTTATGGAGCATAATCAATGGTGGTTAGCGTATGAATGACGAGTGCGTGGCTTTAGATTTCCTTTTCGTTGAGCCAACGGAAGGAGACGATGTTGAAGCGGCGGCCGAAGGTCTGATTCGTCAACGAGGTGAGTGCCGTCACCGCGGTTTCGGGAGCATCGGCGGGATCGACGAAATCCGGGGCCCGCTGGACCACGACTTCACACCAGGCACGGGCAAGGATGGTGGTGCCATTGGCCGCCAAGGCCTCGCCGTAGCTGCGGATCTTGAACGTGTCACCGCGGACGGTGGCAACGGGGGCGAGCGCTGCCATCAGGTCGCCCTGGGTCAACATGGAAGGCGCCCCTTCCGCACTCTCTCCGTCCATCACTTCGGGAGTCGCGGTACCCGTCTTGCGCTTTGCGGTGATGGCAGAGGCACTGATCGTCTTCGAATCCCGGGTCTTGGACGCGTCATTGATATTGGACTTGTCGATGGCGGTCTGGAGCAGGCCGGCCAGGCTGTGCACGGTAGTGGCAGCACCCGGGCGGCGGTTGACGAACTCGCTCAAGGAGAGCGATGGCGCGCTGTCCTGCACACCTACCAATTTGATTTCCGCGACGATGAGCTTGGCAAGGTCACTGATTTGGGCATCCGTTAGGGAACGGTATCCCGCCCAGAGCAGGCCGGTCGTCGGAGCCGAGCCCGCGAGCGGCTTGCCGACGCGGGCAAAGGGCGTCGCGCCGCCGTTATTGTAGGTGGCCTTGGCCAAGGTGGTGGCTCCGGGTGAGCCAGGAGGTGGAGAATTCACTTTCAGGCCCTCGACATTGCGTTCCCGCAGTGAGGATAGCACGGCGCGCCATGCGTCCACGGAAGTTGAGTTGACGTTGAACGGTCCTTTCGTCCCCACGTACTTCGCAAGTTGCCGCGAGCGTTGAAGGTCCGTGAGAACGTTCAGAGCGCTTGACAGGGTGGCAGGATCCCCTTGGTTGACGGGCACGAGGCGGTTGTTCAGCGCGGGCTTGGTGCCGTCCAGCATCCCCTTCATCACGGCGGTGCGGGAAAGGGTTTCGGGCATCACGCCGCCGACTCCGCTGCCTCCGGCGACGTAGTTGGTGAGGGTGGAGAAATAATACGAATCCCACAGCGCTTCGTTCAGGAGATAGGAATGATCCAGCATGGTGGTGCCGAGAAGTTTCGAAACCTTGTCGGAAGGGATCAATGGATGCGCGCGGGAGTTCCCGAATGGATGCACGACCCGTGGCAGCAACGCGCCGCCAGCCAGGTTGGTCGGAATCAAATCTCCCAGCGATGCGGCGGGAGCAAGCGGCACGTGCAACATCGGCACGAAGGATGACCCTTCGGCGATCGAGCCGTTAGCCCCGAAATAGCCCCGGTTGGTATCAGGATCGATGGAGATGCCGTCCGGGAAGTTCTTGAAGCTGGAGATATCGATCAAGCGCAGGTCATAGCTCTGATGGGTCAGTCCCACGGTGGAGGTGTTCTGCTCGCCGCCTTCGACGACGAAGTTGTTATAGAGCCACGGCTTGCTGTCGGTTAGAATTTCCTTGGTGGTGCGGGCGGTCATCTCCAACATCGCAAAGGCTTTCTTCAGACCGGGATTATCCGAGGGGCCTTGAAATATTTTACTGTTGAGGAACTCCTTGGTGATGATCTTGTTCACGGGGTCGGCGCTGATCTCGTCGGAAGGATCCTTGGCGGTGCCTGTGGCGTTGAAATTGAAGCGGTAGCTGCGCAGCGTATCCGCCACCACGCCTGAATTGTTAGTGTCACCATCGATATTCGACGAGAGCGTCCCCTCGCTCACCCCGGCAAGAATATCCACTTGGAACTGCTTGGCCGCCCCCCCGGCGGTGACCAAGGGTTTGGCTTCGACTTGCACGCCGTCGGTGAGCCGGATACTCACAAATCCATTGTTCCGTGCGGACTCGAAGGCGTATTTTGAAAGCTGATAGCGGGGATCGTCCGTGGCCAAGTGGTCCGTCTGCAATCCGGCGCGACTGACCCAGCCCGGAACCGTCTCAAGTCCCATTTTATTTCCGGTCCGCTTGTCTTGGTTGGCGAAGTCATTCCCTTTCCCGTAATCGAAGAACGTCTTAACAGCGTAGCCGCCGTCGGTCTCCCAAGCCCAGTTCCAGGAGTTCTGAACGCGTGGGGAGAACACTTTGACTTCGCCGGGCTTGAGAATCAGCGAGGATCCCGCGGCCTCGGTGGTGCCGTCGGTGAGGATCAAGGTGAAGAACTTGCGGGCCGCCAACTCGGATTGCCCATCCCGCTGAAAGCGAGCGAGGCCGACAAATCCACCCGTGGCCTGATCGACCAACAAACCTGGATCCCGGAAGGGCACCCGGCTGCCGGTTTTGTTGTCGATTTTCGTGAAGCGGAAGCCGACCGGCGGATCCCAGATGCGGATGCGGGTCTTGGACAGATTCAAGGTAACGTCATAGGGATTATAAAGGGTGATGACCGGATCGTAGGCGAGATCCGGAACGGCATAGTTCGTATAACCTTTGGGATCACCACTCTTGTCCAAAAACTTTCTCCGGTCTCCGACGTCGAGCGGGTAGTGGGAGACCAATGAAAATACCAACTGGAACTTCGCGATTACGGGAAGCAAGCGCTCGGTATCCGGTGAGGCAACGACCCCGGTGGTGGTCCCGGTGGCGGTGACCTTGAGATCGGCCCCCCAGGCAGACAGTGTGTATGCGGACTCACCGGTGGCAGTGGTGCCGATGGTCTTGTATTTCCGATAGTGGTCGCGGATGTAAGTCCACTTGGGTGCGCCCGTCGAGGTCGGGTTATTGAGACCGGCCGGGTAAGGCGTGACAGCTGCGGAGCCGCCGGTGGCGGACACGAATGAGTCGTTAGGAAGAGTGCTCGGCTCTAACAAAGAGGTGAGGTCGACTTTTAAACCGCCGCTGGCGGTGTTGGTCAGCAGGCCCACCGAGCCGGTGGTAAAGTCGTGGAAGCGCCTGCGGAGTTCGGAGCGGTTCGCATCTCCGACGGGGACGGCGGCCGTTTCCATCGAGATGAGGTTCCGGGGGGTCTTGAGTGGAGCAAGCTTGGAATCGAGCATGTCTGCGTGAAAACGGCTGGGGACGGTGCGCGAGGCGATTTCGAGCCCGGGATCTTGTGCGACGGTGGGATCGCCCAGATCAATTGACGCCTTGGTGCTTTCGTCAAACACCGCCCACGCGAGCCTGCCGGCTTGCGCGGTGCTGGCGACTTTGATTTTCGCGGCCGGCACGGCGGTCGCCACGTTCTGACTGTTAGTCAATGGCACGGTCGGATCGCCGACCAGATTCACTGCGTCAATGCCAGTGGGAGCGCTTGCCGAGGCGAAGCTGAACTTCGCCGAGTCCGCCGGAGTCGGGGTGGAGACCAGCCAGCGCTTGAAAAGCGCTGCCTTGCCACTGTAAGTCGGTGATCCCGAGGCGGAAGGTGTCCAGTGCCATTCTTGTTGCCCGGCTGTGAGGGACTGCCAAGCACCGGTCAAGTGGGGTCTGGCAGCGGTGGTGAAGACTGCCGAGGCAGGCGCGGAGACACTCTTATCCGGACCAAGGGCGACCTGCAAGTCGCCCAACGCCAACATCATGGCGAGGCGGGCATTGGCGCGGGCCGTCGCGGAAGCAGAGCCCTGTCCGGAAGACCGGAGCGAAATACTCGCCAGCGAGAGCAAGCCGACAGCGATCACGGTCAGCAGAATCATCAGCGAAAGCGTGACAACGAGGGCAAATCCCGCATTACGGGGCTTTTTGAGGATTTTTTTCATGGCAAAAAGTGAGGGATGGAAGCGCTTTCGAAGGAAAATAACGCACCACGGAGTAATTACAAAGAATTTACGTCTACCCCTTTTGGGGGAGGGTCGCCTGGTTCACTCGCTCACCTTGGGTGGGTTCGCCCAAGCCCTTAGACTCTGGCGATGAATGAGGAGCGGGAGCGTGCCAAGTGCGGAACACTTGCTGGTAATGCGACTTACATGCACCAACCCTAATCGGAGCGAAGCCAAATACTTGGGTTTAAACGGCAAAGTTGTGTAAGATCCCGCCAATCTTGCCGGGCGACGCGATCCGACGCCGCAGGGCAAAATTTCTGACTTCATGGCCGAAGTGGGACGACCGGAACCAAGGCAAGGGCCCGGCTCGCCTCATTAAGGCCGGGCGGCCGTCGCGGAAGGCTCCAGCCAGGAAGGAGAATCGGAAAACATTTTCACCACCGGCTGCTTGAAGCGGGCGTCCACCGAGGTGATAACGATATCGCGACGGCGGTCGGCGGCCTTCCAACTAACCGATTGACCGTTGATCCATTCGCCGTTGCCGCTGAGGAATTCGATCACCACCGGATACATGTTGAAGTCGTTGACCTTTTTCGAGTGGGGAAACTGGGCGTATTGGGTCGGCGGGATCTGTGGGGTGATTTCACCGGCCAACAGGAAACGGACCGGCACGGGCGCGAGGTTGATGGCTCGCACGCTGCCGAGGGCGAAGGATTTGATGTCATCGTCGAAGCTCCGGACCAGATACGGCAGGCTTCCCGCGCCGCCGTCACCCGGCAGGAATACAAACAACTGGTGCTCGGACTTGCCGATGGCGGTCTTGCCCACGAGCTCCCTAACCGGCTTGCCGTCCGGTCCCGGTGGCTTCTCGATGAAGAAGGCCGCCTCGTTTCCGGTGAAGGCTCCTTCGACCATCGGCGAGATATCCGTGTAGAGTGAAAGTTGCTGAATCTCGCCCGCACCCTTTCCGGGGATCACGACGTTGCGGATGTCATTCGCATAGTCAACACACAGCGTGCGGAACAGGACTTTACGCGCATCCTGGGCAAAGCATGCCGAGGTGAGAATCGCGAGGGAAAGACCGGCGGACAGGAAGTTCTTCATGGAATGGAGCGGGATAAAGAGCGGGCAATCGATGCGACGGATCAAATCTCACTCGGATCCAGCCAACGGAATGAAATGACTTTGAACTGGCGGCCGAAGGCGAGGTTGGCAGGGGTGGTCGCCGTCACGGCGGGAAGGTCGCTGGTGTCGATGTATTCAGGAACCCGCTGGATGGTCGCCTCACACCAAGCTTGCGCCATGGTCTTACCACTCGGGTCGAGTGCGTTACCATAGGCGCGAATGCGGAAAGTGTCGGAGCGCACGGACACGAATGAACCGATCGCGGAGAGCACATCGCCTTGGGAGATTTCACCCGGGCTTCCCGCACCGGTGTTGCCGGTGACCGCGCCGGGATTCTGCCATCCGTAAGCGGCGACATCGGCCGGCGTGATGGTCTGGGCTGCGGGAGTGGACACCATGAGCGAGTTGATTCCGGACTGGTCCAGAGCCACTTGGATCGCGCCATTGTTCGTCAGGGGACCCGAGCTTCCGAGGCGGCGGTTGACGAATTCCGCCATCGAGAGGAAGGGTCCGCGGGCTTTGATTTCCGCGACGATCTGGGTGGCGAGGGCTTGGATCTGAGCGGCCGAGAGAGTTCGGTAGCCACTCCAGAGCTTATCCTTGGCTGCAAGGCCTGCGTTCGCCGCCTTCGGCTGACGGACCCGGAGAAACGGAGTAAGATCGGGGTTCTTCTCGCTGCTCCCCGAGACAAGCGGCACATCGCTCGATGCGAGACTGGAAAGGACCGCCACCCAGGCGGACACCGAGGTGCTGTTCACGTTGAAGCCGCCCTTCGTTAGAATGTAGGCTGCCGACTGCTTGCCACCGGCAGTCGTTACAGCGGCGACCGCATCCTTGCCGGCCGTTGCAGAGGCGCTGTTACGCCCGTTAGGAAGATCCCGGGTCCCGGCAAAGAAACCCGTGGCCAGGGACTTTTGAGTGACCGAGGTGGGGTAGACTGTCCCCTGCAAAGTGGATAGGGTGGAGAACCAATAGCGATCCCACAGTTGGTCGTTAGCCAACCAAGAGTGATCGAGCATCACCTTCGAGGCATCCGGCTTGTAAAATGCCGCCGTGGCGGGAATCGCGGGATGAGCGCGGGACTCGCCGACGGTATAAGTCACGTAGGGCACACTACCGATACTGCCGCCGTTCGCGTGACGCAGCTGGGCGATGGATTGCAGCGGGGCTTTCGGAATTTCATAGATCGTCGCGGCGTTGGTGCCGTTAGTCGAGCCGTGTCCGCCGAAGAAATATGCCTGATCGCCCTTGGGACCACCGGACTGGATCGCGGCACTTCCGTTTTGCACCGGGACGAGGGAGAACTCCAACGGACTGGTCCCTTGGCTTGCCGAGCTTTTGAAATCACAGGTCGCCATCTGCATCGCGAGCCCCGTGTCTACCGCCGGACGGCTTTTCGTAAACGATTCCAGCGTGGTTTTGCCACCGATACTGAAGACTGCGAATGGACGAGGCCGCCCCTCGCCTGCCACGGGGTTCCCGTAGTTTTTCACTTGGGTCGCGTTGTTCACAAACAGGTCCATGGTAGAAATCGGAGGAGCGCTTGAGGCCGGGAAAGTCGCCGGAAAGACCCGCGGATCGGGATAGCGCGGCGAGACGCCCTCTGCCATCACCTGCCCCAGTCGGGCGTCATCCTTGTAGAAGACCTGCGTGGTCGCCGCCGGGGCACCGTCCAGGGACAAGTTGATGCGGAACTTGTTGTCGATGGCCGCAGTCGCGGTCGGCCCGAACTGGACCTGGATGTTATCGGTCGGATTGAGGATGATTTGCACGGTGGAATGACTCACGGGTTCTGCATACCGCTGCTTGAGCCAATCCTTCCGATAGGCGCCGTAGTTCACCGGGGCATTCGGTGCCAGGGCGACGGCGTTATAACCGACGCCGTCGTTAGGACCGGTGATCATCCCCGGAATGGTGCGGGTGACCCGGTTGGGATTTCCGGAATTATAGTCATCAAAGGTTCCGTCGCCGTTGGTGGCAGTGCTGGCAAACGGTGTGCCGAAGATCTTGGTTTCCCCAGGTCCCATCAGCACCTTGGTGTCGCTGGTCAGGCTGTTCGAGAGGGTCATCGTGAACGTCTTGCTCGCCGAAAAGTTAGATGCGGTCTTCACGTTGAGTCGTTGCAGCGGCATCAGGCCGAGACTGTCCACGGTGGCGGATTCATACCCGCTGGTGCCGGTGCCTTTGACGAAAAACTTGAATCCGACGGGGATGTTCTCAAACTCCAGCATGAGCTTGCTGAAGCTAAGCGGTACGTTGTAGGGGTTGTGCAGGGTGATGACCGGAAGAAACATCAGATCCAGTTCATATTGATACGCAGGCTTCCGCGGTTGGGTGGTTTGAGCGGGATGCGTCACGAGTGAGAACATCGTGTCCACCCGCAGCACGGTGGGCATGCGGACGGGCTGTTTGACCTTGCTCATGTCAGGTTCGTAGCGTTCGTCGCCGAGGGTGGGATCGCTGATTTTTTTCAGGGCATACCCCGTCGGCAGGGCCGCCGTGAGTCCGGCCTGTGGATTGTCACCCGAGGTGGTTAGACCATAGAGCCGCGAGTAGTTGGCATAGAGGTCCCACTGGCTGTCCGAGTTGGACCCTTGGAACGGGCTGGAGGAATCCGAGTAGAGATAGCGGCCGGCATACGGAGATGGCACAGGGTCACCGTAGGCCCCGTCGAAGACGACGCTCAGGTCTGTCTTGAGGCCGCCGTTGGCCACATCCGCCTGGACGCTGTTGGAGGAGACCGTGAAGTCGTGGAAATACGGCCTCATCATATCAGGCTTGCTGGCGCCGAGTCCGGTCTGTTTGAGACTGATCAATTTCGGCAGCAGGCTGTCGCGCAGGTTTTTGATCTCACTCGCGCTGCTGGCGGCAAGGAACTGCAGATCGGTGACGCCCTGAATGCCGTTGCGCGGCGGAGCCCCCACTTGAGCGATCGCCTCGCCCTGCCCGACCGGCAAGTTTGCCGGCGCGAGATCGATGCGGCCCTTGATGCCTTCGTCCAAAGCGACCCAGGAAAATCTGCCGGAGGCGGGCTTGCCGCTGGCAGCGGTGATGTCGACCGCCGGAGCGCTGATCTGGCTTTTTACGTCAGTCGTCCCCACGCTTCCCGGACCCACCAGTTGTTGGGATTTCGTCCCGGCCGGCAGTTTCGCGGGGTCTGGAGTCACCGTGGGATTGGGATTGGACATCAGATAGCCGAGGAAATTGGTGCCGGTTTTCGCCGCGGCGTAGTCCGGACTGGTGAAGGGCGGACGCCACGATTTCCACACGCCCGCGATCCCCGTGGCCGCAGTCGAATTCACCAAGTTCGCGGGGGCCGTGATTCGCTGATCCAGACCGGCCGTTTTCTGCAGCTCGCCGATCGCCAGCATGAGGGCCAATCTCGCGTTAGCCCTGGCATTCGCCTGAGCAGTGCCTTGCGCGCTCGTGCGCAGCGTGACGCTCGACAGGGTCAGCAATCCCACGGCGATGACCGTCAACAAGATCATCAGACTGAGGGTGACGACCAGCGCGAAGCCATTCGGCCGGGTTGGATTGCGTGAATTTTTCATAACGATGGATCATTGAGAACGACGGGGAGAATTCCTTGAGTTCCCCCGATCAAGTGCCGCAAGTGAACGAGCGCTCAAGGATTCGTCGAGTTAATGTGCCACGGATTCTCTTCCCGCACAATAACCCGAAAGGGGCAAGCTCCCCATGCCTAACCGACCTATCCGCCATTAATCACCCTCCGAAAATCGGCATCACTTATGTACGAGGACAGCCGATGACTGTCAAGGGGGGCGCCGATCGGCAATCCCACCGGCTTCGTGCACAGATCGGCTGGGCCAAGAGCGGCGCGGGCACCAAAAAGCCGCCCCCCGCAGGTGCGGATGGAGCGGCTTTGATTGATTTAGTATACGCTTACTTCACCCCTTGAAGGCGTCCGAAGAGCTTGGTGTTAGAACCCTTGGGGATCGTAACGGTGATGCTATCCGGGGCGCTACCATTTTCAACAATCGTAACGACTCCGGCACTCACCGCGCCGACTGCGACTCCCGCCCATGAGCTCAAGTTGGTACCAGATTGGAAGGTCAAGGCGACCTCCGCTTCCGACTCATCGCTACGAGTGAAGTTGAAGATGAAGTTCGTAGGAGTCATGGTCAGGGCAGGAAGTATCCCTGTGGACGAGGCCAAGGGGTTTCCACCGAGGACGAACTCCAGCATGTTGGAGACGCCATCGTTATCCGGATCCTGGCCCGCGCCGTCATTGACCCCGGTAGTGAGACCGTTAGCGGCCGCCCAACTGAGGTAAGGCGAGGTAGGAACCGCCGTATTCACGTATAACAAGCCCGTTCCTGTGATTGCGGCCGTTTGAGTAATGCCGGGAGTGCTGTTCGTAAGTGATCCGTAGACCCCATCTGGCATTCCGACAGAATCAATCGTGAGCACTGCGATGCGGTCACCGCCACTGAAATTCAGATTTAACACCGCGCCATTGGCAGGCTCGAGTGCTATGGTGGTGGCGTCGTCAAAGGTCTTCGTGGTCACCGAGAGTGTCCCCTTATAGACCGCCGTGATGCCGAGGTAAGAGTTGCCATTTGTCATGGTGAGCGTGCCATCACCGACCTTCGTCAAGCCCCCCGCACCGGTAACAGGACCGTTAAGGGTGATATTTTGTGCGGCATCCAACGCATTCGAGGCCTTGATGGTGGATGCGGTTGTGACATTCACCGGGACGGAGGTGCTCCATGCGGCCTTCGCTCCGAGTGTGCCACCGGAGAGGCGAATTTCAGGAACAAAGGCGGCTTCCGTTGATCCGACGACGATGCCACCGGCTCCGACATAGAGCTCACCACCGCTCACATTGACCAAACCGTTGCCGAACATCGCCAACTGGCCGAGTTGAATCCGCTCGGCCGTGGCTATGCCGGCGCGAACGAGGAAGGCGGATTTACCACCTGTCCCAAACGTTCCACCCAACACGATGCCGGACACAGCGTTCGTGCTGGTGAGGACACCGCCGTTGTTATCGAGAATCGACCAGCGCCCGGTGTTGTTCAGGCCGACGGTCAGCGCACCATCCACGGTGAGGCTTCCACCGTCGATGCGGGTGACCACCGTGGAGTTGGGCTGGGCGCTGGCGGTTCCGACGTTGAGAGCGCCTGTGATGCTAACCGCGCCTCCCGTGATGTAGAGGTTCCTGTCAGCCGTCGCGGCAGCAGGCTCAGCGGTCGCGTTTTCGAACGTTCTGCCCAAGGTGATCGAAGGCACCGTCAACGAGCCACCGGTGACCTTGATCAGGGCGCTGGCTGAGACGCCGGTGCTACCGGCAGCGGTGAGCGCGCCGGAGAAGGTGACGGTGCCGCCGTTAATCTCCAGCCCGTTGGAGGCGATATTCAGCGTGCCGGTGGTGGCACCGAACGAGCCGCCGGATATCAACATCTTGCCCGTGCCGCTGACGGTCAGGGTGCTGCCGTTGATCCCGCCTCCCGTGAGGAGTTCCAAATTGCCCCCACTGACCAAGGTGGCACCGGAGTAGCTGTTCAGGCCGCTGAGGGAAGAAACAGCCGTGCCGACCTTGGTGAGCGAGCCCGTGCCGCTGAGGACGCCCGAGTAGGTGGTTGCTTGGTTATTGTTGCCGATGGTCAGTGTGACCGCAGCCGGGGTGGTATTGTTCAGGGCAAGGCCCTTGTCACCCGAGAGACCACCGAGGGTCGCCGCAGTGAGAGTGCCGAAGCTCAGATCGCCGCCGGCAGCAGCGAGGTTCAAGGTGCTGTTCTGGAGGTTCAATGGATCTGCGAGGCTCAAGATCCCGGTGTTGGCAGAGATCGAGGTCGTTCCGCTGAAGGTGTTTTGAGCACTGAGCGAAAGCGAACCGCTTCCCGCGTGGACGAACGAACCGGTGCCGACCACGAGGTTTGGAAAGACCGAGCCACCCACCAGATTTACGGCGAGTATTACATTGTTGGTGATGGTTCCGGATACGAGACCATTGGTGCCACCATTTCCCAATTGCAAGATCCCGCCGCTGATCGTGGTGGTTCCGGTGTAGGTCGCGGTGCCGGCAAAGGTCAGTCTGCCTTGACCCGTTTTGATGAGGTTTCCGGTGCCGCTGTTGCCGATGGGATTCGCCAGCAAGACATTGTTGAAGTTCGTGTCAAAGGTGACGGAGGTACCGCCGATGGTGACGGTCTTGGTGGAAATGTCCTGAACGTTTCCTGAATCCCAGTGCAGCGTCGTGTTCGCGAGGGTAAGAGCCCCGGCACCGAGGCTGCCGTTGCCGAAGGTCAGACTGCCATTGCTGAAGGATACGGCACCGGCGAAGGTGTTGGTTCCGCTGAAAGTCACCGCGCCGGAGGTGGCGTTGTTGATGCCACCGGCACCGGTGATGTTGCCAGTGAGCGTCAAGGTATTGGCGGCGGACGCCAAGGTCAGGTCGAGCGAATCATCCAGGGAAAGCGGCGCAGTGATCGCATGACTTCCGGCGAGGATTTCAATCCCGGCGTTGCCCGTGGTGGCGTTGAGAGACAGGATCGACGCGCCGGCGACCGTGTAGTCGTTCGCGTTGTTAAACTGAACGGTTCCCACTGTCTTCGGTGAGTCCACCGTCACTGTGCGGAGTGCTGTGATGATGGGCCCGAATTTGGCCGTGGCACCAATCGCATTGGGAACCCCGTTGAGCCAGTTTCCGGCATTTGTCCAAGTGCCGTTGGCATCGACATTCCACTCGGAAGGAGCGGCACCGGCGACGGTCACGGTAATGAAACCTCCACTCGCGGCGAAGGTGTATGAAAGTCCACTTTGGGTGCTGCCGGGTGAGACTTCAAACAAATCGTTCGCATTTCCGGTGAAGGTCCCGGAATACTGGATCAGATTGTAGGTGTCGAGGGTGGTCCATTTCGCGACGGAGTTTTCAAGTCGCAAATCGACGAGGACCGGCGTTGCGACCGAGGCTCCCGAAGTGAGCAGGTTACCAGTGACGACCACGCGATCGTAGGTCGCTGCATTGGTGAACTCGGTGTAAAGCGTGCTACCACCGGCGAGCGTGAGTGCTCCAGTGTTCAACGTGCCGGTAGCGGAAGTGGTGGTCGTGACCGCGCCGGGTTTGACACCCGCGCCAGAGGAAACGCTAACCGCTCCGGTGACGGTGCCGGTGCCGGCAAGATTACCGCCAGTCACGGAGACCGCACCGGTGGAAGTCGAACCCGCAGCGCCCACGTCCAGAATGCCGGAAGTCACGGTGGTGGTGCCGACATAGGTATTGGCGCCAGTCAGGCGGACGACGCCGAGGCCGCCGATTGCGAGAGCTCCATTGCCGCTGATGACCCCACTCGCTTCGATCGAGTCAGTGGCATCAATCGCGGACAATCCGCCCGTGATTCCGCTTGCGAGGGACATCGCCCGGGCGGTGGTCAGGCCAGCAGCATCCGAGGCGAGCGTGCCGGAGCCGGTGGCGAAGCTGACGCCGTTGGCCGCATTGCCGAGGCCGCTGTCGGCATTGATCGCGAGCATGCCTGCTTCGATGACGGGGGTAACGCTGAAGGTGTTCACGCCGGTGAGGGTAGTCCTGCCGCCTCCCCGTTTCACAACGTTGCCTGCGCCGGATATGATCCCGCTCACGGTCTGTGCTTGGCTGCTGCCCGGGTTGAGCACGAAATTCGCGAGGGCTGCGACGGCCACGTTGGTGGCACCGATGGAACCGGTGGCGCCGCCGTTGCCAATCTCGAGCGTGCCCACGTTGACGGCAGTGTTGCCCGTATAGGTGTTGGCACCGGACAGCGTTTGGGTGCCGGCACCGGTCTTGGTCACGAGACTAAGGATCGTGGCGGAGTTGTTGGAAATCACGCCAGCGAAGTCGGCGTTGATCCCCTTGCCACCGATCGTAAAGGTGACATTTCCTCCACTGCCACCCGCGTTGATAGTCCCAGCTCCGGTCAAAGCACCAAGCGCGATGGCTCCGCCGTTGCGGGTCGTCAAATTACCATTTACTGCGAAGATCGTACTACTGCCGCCATTATTCAAAGCACTGCTGGCGGAAAAGCGGATACTGCCAGCGGCGGTGATCGCCACAGTGCCAGGAAATGAAGCGAACTGCTGGCCCGCAGCGCTGAAACTGCACTGCGTAAGGGCCCCGACCGCACCGATATTCACGGTGCTGGCGGCATCGCCCGTGACAAGTCCGGAGTAGCCGTTTGCTGCGTTGTCTCCGGTGATGGTGACAGAGGACGAGGAAGAAACGGTGATTGGGTTTCCGACGAAGGTGGTCCCATTCGCGCCAGTGCGTTCGTAACGGTAGGTGGTTCCGTTGCCGAGCGTGAGGACATTGGCTACAGGCCCGAGTCCCGCACCATTCTTTGTGGTCACCTGCCCAGCGGTGACGTTGATGCCTCCCGTGATTGTATTCGTGCCCGACAGGGTCAGAATCGCGCCCCCCGCCTTGGTCAGGGCGGATGAGCCGGAGACGATTCCGTTGATGTAGAGGTTGTTCGGGGTGGTCCAGGTTTGAGCGGCTCCCAGCGCGACGGCCGAGTTGATGAAGACCCACTTGGTGGCGGCGGAGGTGAAGCCGGCCGTGCCGAGTGTCACCGTGTTCGCCGCGGTGAAGGTAACATCTGCTCCCGTATTGGTCATGTCGATGCCGCTCCAACTCAAGTCCGCGCCGAGAGCAACGGTCTGGACCGGCACGCCGGTAATGGTGGCATCCCAAGTTGCGATGTCCGCGGCCCCGGGTAAGACTCCACCCACCCATGAGGTGTTGAGATTGAGAGCATCCGCGTTGTTTGCCTTAATGACCGGGGCAGCCAAAGCTTGACCGGAAAAGCTGACGACGATGGAGGCCGCGAGAATCAAATTTGCGAACTTGGGTTTCATGATATTGTGGGAATGGAATCGAATTAGGATTTTTAGGTATAGAAGTCAGCGTGCACTCCTACGTTTACAAGAGCACTTATCGCATCGGGCGAATTCCCCGTCCATTACCCCAAGCGGGGTAGCCACGCGGCAGGCCCAAGGATGGCCACGGCGGCAGTGAACCCTGGGTGCTTCACGCGTCAGTGAAGCAAGGGCCAGCCCTCCACCTTCCCAGCACACACTCGCATGACCGGCTCCTCGGCGTCATGCACTTCCCGGCGCACGCCCAAGCCGCAGCGAGGCGGGCAAGCGCTGCACGACGCCGTCTAACAAATAATGCCTAACTTAACCCAAGTCCGGTCACACCGGCCCCCGCGAGTCTTCCTTCGAGTCGCGGAACTTCATCGCCGCTTCCGTGCGCGAGTGGACGTGGAGCTTTTCATAGACCCGCCGGAGGTGGACGCGGACGGTCTCGACACTGATGGTGAGGCGGTCGGCGATTTCCTTGTTGGCGAGGCCGGTGGTGAGGAGCTCGAGGATTTCGGTCTCGCGCTTGGAGAGCTTGACGGCATCCGCATCGGGCAATTTGACCGGTTGGTAAAAGGCCTCGACCACCCGGCGGGCGATTTCCGCACTCATCGGCGCGCCGCCGGAGCGGACGTCGCGGATGGCTTGGCGAACTTCCTCCGGCGTGGAGCGCTTGAGCAAATAGCCGGAGGCCCCGGCCTTGAGCGCGGCGAAGATCTGGTCGTGGTCCCGGTAGACGGTGACCATGATGACTTGGGTCTCGGGCAAGTGCTGCTTGATGCGTGCGGTTGCCTCGATGCCGGACATGCCCGGGAGATTGATGTCCATGAGCACGACCTGGGGGCGGAAGGCATCGACCTTTTTCAACGCTTCTTCGGCGCTGGTCCAGACGCCGATGCAGCGGAAGTCCTCGGCCGACTCGACGATCTTGCGGAGTCCGTTTCCGAGGGCGGCATTGTCCTCGACGATGGCGATCTCGGTGATGGGCTCCTTGGAATCAGGCATATGGGTTAAG
>JAYWDF010000691.1:0-4350 GCA_043779985.1 Akkermansiaceae bacterium
AATGAAGCCCCCGCCGTCCTTCAAAAGAACGGCCGCATCTTCATGACCTACTCCGCCAGCGCGACCGATGCGAACTACTGCCTCGGGCTGCTTGTCGCCAAGGACAGTGCGGACCTCCTCGACCCCAAGTCCTGGACCAAGTCGACAGCACCGGTTTTCAAAACCGACGCCCGTGCCAGCCAGTTCGGACCCGGCCACAACTGCTTCACCACCACCCCGGACGGCAAGACCGACATCCTCGTCTATCACTCACGCAACTACGAAAAAATCCAAGGTGCCGCCCTCGCAAATCCCGACCGCGCCACCCGCGCCCAAGTCATCCGCTGGAAGACCAACGGCATGCCCGACTTCGGCACGCCGGTCGCGGACGGACCGCTGCGCTAACAACTCAATTTCCCATGAAACCACTTCATTACCTATTCACACTTTCCCTCGGCTTGTTCCTCGCCGCTCCGCTGCCTGCGGCGAACCCTGTCATTACCGACCACTTCACCGCCGATCCCGCCGCACTCGTGGACAAGGGCACCATGTACCTTTACGCCGGCCAGGATGAAGCCCCGGAAAAGGACAACCGCTACGTAATGGACCGCTGGCTGTGCTACTCCTCGACGGACATGGTCCACTGGAAATCACACGGCTCACCTCTCGCCCCCTCGGATTTTAAATGGGCTAACGGATCGGCGTGGGCCGGCCAGGTCATCAAGCGGGACGGCAAATACTTTTGGTATGTCGCGGTCGAACACGCCACGATCCACGGCAAGTCCATCGGCGTCGCCGTATCCGAGTCGCCCACCGGCCCCTTCAAGGATGCGCGCGGATCCGCCCTCGTCACCAACGACATGACGACCGCTGCGAAAATCAGCTGGGACGACATCGACCCGACCGTCTTCATCGACGGCGGCCAGGCCTGGCTGTTCTGGGGCAACCAGAAATGTTACTACGCCAAGCTCAAGCCAAACATGACCGAGCTCGACGGCCCCATCCAGATCGCCGATCTCACCAACTACACCGAGGCCCCGTGGCTCCACAAACGCGGCAACCTCTTCTACCTCTCATACGCCTCCGGATTTCCCGAGAAAATCGCCTACTCCACCGCGCCGAAGATCACCGGCCCGTGGACCTACCGCGGGCTCCTCGCCGAAGTCGCCGGAAACAGCAACACCATCCATCAAGCGATCATCGACTTCAAGGGCCGCTCCTACTTCTTCTATCACAACGGCGCCAACCCGGCTCCTAACGGCGGCACCAGCTTCCGGCGCTCCGTCTGCATCGACTACCTCTACTACAACCCCGATGGCACCATGAAGCGGGTGGTCCAGTCCACCGAAGGTCTCGATCTGCCGCCGGCTCCTTAATTTCACTGCCAAAAACCACCATGAATCCCCCACTCTATTCCCTGCTCGCCGCAGCCGCCCTGCTAGGTCCCGCTTCCGCCGCACCCGAAGCCCCGGGCCAGCCACCGAAGCCGATCCTCGAGGGCTTTACGGCGGATCCCGCCATCCGTAACTTCCACGGGACCTACTACGTCTATCCGACTTCCGACAAGCCCAACTGGCAGACGACCGACTTCTCCGTCTGGTCCTCCAAGAACCTCATCGACTGGAAAAAGGAAGGCATGGTGCTCGACGTGACCAAGGACCTCAAATGGGCAAACATCAAAGCCTGGGCACCCGACTGTATCGAGCGGAACGGGACCTACCACTTCTACTTCTGCGCGGATGGGAAAATCGGTGTGGCCACCGCGAAATCCCCCGTCGGCCCCTTTATCGACGCGCTGGGCAAGCCGCTTCTCGTCCGACAGGGCAAGATCAATACCAACACCATCGATCCCTATCCGTTCATCGACGATGACGGCCAAGCCTACCTTTATTTCGGCAACGGCGACAGCGCCAACGTCTTCAAGCTCAAGCCCGACATGCTCACCCTCGAGGGTGATCCGATAGAGATCAAACTCAAGGAGTTCCGCGAGGGCATCGTGGTATTCAAGCGCAAGGGCAAATACTATTTCATGTGGTCGGTCGATGACGCCCGCAGCGACAACTACCGCGTCGCCTATGGCACCTCGGATACCGCGCTCGGACCAGTCACGCCCGCCTCCGATCTCATCATCCTGAGGAAGAACGGCCTCGTCAAAGGCACCGGCCACCACAGCGTTGTCAACGCCCCCGGCACCGACCGGTGGTACCTCGTCTATCACCGTCACGCCATCCCGGTCGGAAGCGGCTATCAGCGCGAGACCTGCCTCGCCCACATGGAATTCAATCCGGACGGCAGCATCAAGCCCATCGACCCGCTCCAGCCGGTGTTCCCGCCCGGATCCAAGGGCGAGGGGCCGCGCTGACGCCGGATAGATTAAAAAAAGAGAACGCCGCCCTCCCCCCCGGAAAGACGGCGTTCCTTTTCTTGCCCTACCGTAACCGTTATTTACGGAACTCGGGCAAACCGTAATGAACACTTAGCCAACACTGGAGATGATCGCCGAAAATCCCGGAATCGATAGGGAAGCTTTGCTTTTTTCCGTGTAGTCCGAACAGCGGTCGGCATGTGGAGGATTTCACCGACAGCCAGGCGGCGGGATCACGCGCAAGCCTCAGTCCACGAGGTTGTGGCGCATGGCATAGCGCGTCAGCTCGACGTTGGATGACAGGCCCATTTTCTCCGCGATGCGGCTGCGGTAAGTGGCAATGGTCTTGGCACTCAGGGCAAGCTCGAAGCTGATTTCCTTAATGGATTTGCCGTTGGCAATGAGCCGGAGCACTTGGAGTTCACGGTTCGAGAGGGTCTCGTGGGAGGTGCCAGCGGAGTCGCCGGCGACGGCGCCTGCGAGTTGCTCCGCGAGGTCGTGGCTGATGTAGCGGCGGCCGGAAAGCACCCGCTGGACGGCCGTGACGAGGACATCGGCGGCGCTTTGCTTGGAGATGTAGCCGGACGCACCCAACTTCAAAGCGCGGTGGGCGTAGTCCTTCTCGGCATGGCTGCTGACAACGAGCACGGGCAGGGCGGGCTTCTCCAGCTTGAGCTCTTGGATCAGCTCAAGCCCATTCCGGCCCGGCATGCTGATGTCGACGATTGCAAGGTCCCAGTTTTCCCGGGTCACCGCTTCGAAACCACTCTTGGCGTCCGGGGCCTCCCCCACTTCGACCTCGTGGAAATGCTCCTGCAACAGCGAAATCATGCCCCGCCTCACGATGGCGTGATCATCAACGATGAGAATTTTCATAATACTTGGCTGGTGGCTGGCGCTGCCGTCGCAAGCGGGATGGTCAGGGTGACCAAGGAGCCCCTTTGCGGGTCACGACTGAAAACGACTCGACCACCGACGTGCTCGGCGCGCTCGAGCATACCGATCAAGCCGAGGGATTTCGGGTCCTCGACTACGGCCGGATCAATGCCGCAACCGTCGTCATGGACGACGAGCCGCAGCAGCTGGTTGCGGATCGAGATGTCGGCGTCCACGTGCCGGGCTTTGGCGTGGCGGGCGACGTTCGTGAGGGCTTCTTGGAAAATCCGGAAAGCGGTAGTGGCGACTTCCGCCGGAAGGTTCTTCGGAATCTTGGAGATGCCGAGCGTGCAGGGGACCCCCGATCGCTGGGAGAAGATTTCAGCTTCGCCGCTCAAGGCCGCGGCGAGGCCGAGGGTGTCCAAGGCGCTGGGCCGCAAGCCGGCGGAAATACGCTGGACTGAGGCGATGGTGGTGTCGACGAGTTCCGAGGTTTCCACGAGCTTGTCGATGACCGGATTGAGTGACCGGTCATCGCGATCTGCCAAGCGGTTTTCAATCAAGCGCAGTTGCATCTGGATGCCGGTAAGCAACTGGCCGAGTTCATCGTGGATCTCTCGGGCGATCGAAGTGCGGTCCTTTTCACGCAAGGCCTGGATGTGGGAGGAAAGGCTGCGGAACTTTTCCCGCTCATGGTCGATGCCCACCACACGTTGTTGCTCGGCTCGCCGCCAACTGCGGCATGCATGGCGAAGCACGAAAAGCAGCAGCACGGCGCTGGTGATGACGAAGTTCAGCCCGTTAAGCGTCTGAATGACGGCGGTTTCGGACTGGACTTCTAATGAGCGAACTAAGAATGAGCCCGACGCAACGATCCAGATGCTCGCGAGGATGAAATAGGCGACGATGGTGCGCATCTCTGGCAGGAGGTGGCATTTCGGGGGGGGATCCCGTGCGACGTGGTGTTACCTTCGACGCGTGGCTCGCCAGTGACCGTGATGGAATCATTCACAACCGGTCAACTTAAACGACAAGGTGAGTCAGGTCGAGTGAGGAATTGCAGGTCCGTTTTCACTCGGAATAGCCCTTGGAATGGCTGGCGGATCCGGATCAGGGGTGCCAGTCTGCGG
>JAYWDF010000692.1:0-4345 GCA_043779985.1 Akkermansiaceae bacterium
CGGCCTGTCCTTTATTGATGCACTCTTTGGTGAAGCGGGTTTGAAACTGGGCGAACAGCGCCGCGTCACCAGCGATCAAGCGGGCATCCATGAGTGATGTCTTGTTTTCCTGGTCAGCCTTGGCTTGCTCGATGCATTCGGAGATCGAGCGACACGCGTGACCCACCTTGAAGCCCACGTCCCAGAGCAGATAGAGCAGGTTTTGAACGAATTCCTGGAGCGGCAGCGGCAGCTTGGTGGAGGCACGGGGCATCAGGAAGAGCAGGTCGATGTCCGAGCGCGGATTGAGCGTGCCGCGGCCGTAGCCGCCGGTGGCCACAAGGGCGATGGGCAGGGCCTGGCCTTTGTTGGCATTGGTGGAGGCCTCGTGAATCGAGCGGATGACGGTATCGATCAACTCGGCGCGGGCGCGCGCCACTTCCAGGCCCCCGGCACCTGAGTGGTGGTGAAGTTTGATGCGGTGCTCTTCGACTTTGAGGAATCGCTTGAAGAGGTCGATCTTCTCGGCGGGTGACAACTGGCCGTCCAACGCTGGCTTGAGGTTGTCCCGGGCGTGTTTTTCAAGATTCGTGAGATGAGGCAGCATGGAAAGTTTCTAAAAAGGTGCGTCCATTTCGGGGAAGGTCAAGCGGAGTGGCCCATTCGGCTACCGATCCGCGCGTAGAGCTCGATTTGTTTAGCCGAGTTTGCCACGAGGTCGGGTTCGAGTTGGACTGCCCCGGGCTCGAATAGAGTGAGGGTGGATGAGCCGCCAAAGGCGAAATAGCCTTTTTCCGCGCCTTTTAGGACGGGGGCTCCGGGCGTGAATGTCTGCTGGATGGTGCCCACACAAGTGGCGCCGATTTCCATGCAGAGGATGGTGCCGAAGCGCTCGGTCTTCAGCTCGGTGATGGTCCGCTTATTGGTCCAGAGGTAAGCCAGACGTTGCCGCAGGGCGATGGGGTTCACCGAAAATAATGGTCCTTGGATCAGCCGGGTCTCGCCGGGAATACCGGCTGCGGGGAAGTGGAAACGGTGATAGTCCACTGGGCACAATCGCGAGAGAACCAGCGCGCCATCAGCATGGCGGGCGGCCAGTTTGGGATCTCCGAGCAGGGCTGGCAGATCGAATTTCTGGCCTTTGACGAATACTCCGGCGATCTCGGACGCACGCTCAAATCCCAGATGCCGTCCGTCTGCGGGGAACACCACGCTGTCATCATCCGCATCGATGGGCCGGGCCGCGGGCTTCAATTTTCGGTAGAAAAACTCGTTGAAACTCCGGTAAGTCTCTGGTTGATCCGCGAAATCCGCCGGATCGAGGCCGTATTCAGCGATGAATGGAGCCACCCGCGCCGCGGATTCCGGCGTGCTCATCCGGCGACCATACCAGGAAGAAAAAAACGGCCGTTTCACAAAGGCATTCAGCGAAATCGCGCCGAGGGGATTTCCGTAGGACCAGCGCAGAAATCCCTCGCCGTAAACTTGTTCGGTTTCGAGCGTGGCGGTATGGCGGTTAAAGTAGCGGATTGGTTCCACGCGGGGCTTGTAGTCGGCAATTATGCGAACCGCAAGGTTAGGCATGGTGGATTTGAGGGCAAGTTGGCTGACAACCCGTTACCGAGGATTTCCCGTTTCCGCTTGCGCCGGGGATGCGCCGGGGCTACTCCCGCGGGCATGAAAGCCCGCGCCGCCTGCCTGCTTGCCAGCGTTGTGATATTCTCCGCCTGCCAAGAGAAAAAGGAAGTCACCGTGACGGAAACCCGCGCGGCGACCACCCGGGACGTGGCTCCCAAGCTCTTTGCTACCAGCGATGAGCGCTTCCGGGACGCCAAGCCGAGCCCGGTCAAGGGGGTGACTCCCATCGGTTGGCTGGTCTTACCCGCCTCGCAGTTCCGTTTGCTGAACTACCGCTTCGGTGAGAGCGGCATGGGTGAGGTCTGGGTCTCCCTCGCCTCGGGAACCGTCATCGACAACGTGAACCGCTGGTTCAAGCAGTTTGGCGCGAGCCCGATTGACCCCGCCGCTTTGGCGAAGCTTCCCACCCTCACCCTCGCTGGATCGCCCGGCGTCTCAGTGGTTGCCGAGGGCGATTACGCCGGTGGCATGGGCGCTCCGCCGAAACCCGGGTTCGCGCTCGCGGGTGTTGTTGCGTCCGTGAATGGCCAAATCCTGACCGTGAAAATGGTTGGGCCCAAGGCCGAGGTAGAAGCCGCCAAACCAGTCCTGGAAAGCTTCGCAAAGAGCCTTCAGCTGGCTGAATGATCGCCCCTTGTAATTTCGTATTGCGCCCTGCTTCTTTGACCATGGAAATCTCCTCCACGCCCCCGCCTTCCCGTGCACCCCGATCGATTCCGGGGAAAGTCTTCGACGTGCTCTCTGGCTTCGGCCTGGCCACTGTCACCATGCTGTTGCTCGGCCTGCTGACGTGGTTTGCCACCTTGGAGCAGATCGATAACGGACTCTACCCCACGCTGCTCAAGTATTTCTCGTGGAAGTCCGCATTCCTGCTTCCTGAAATTAACGGGAAAACCGTTTGGCTGCCCTTGCCCGGCGGCTACTGGGTGTGCGCTGTTTTGTTAATAAATCTTATCCTCGGTGGTGTCATCCGCATCCGCAAAGGATGGAGGCACACCGGCAATCTCATTTCCCACTTCGGCATCATCTTCATGCTCATCGGTGGCGGCGTGGCCCACCATTTTTCCGAACGCGGAAACATGGCCGTGGGAGAAGGGGAATCTGCGAACGCAGCTGAAGACTACTTCGAATATGTGGTCGAGGTCGCTGAAATCAAAAATGGCAAAGCCGAGAAAATCCAAGTCATCCGCGGCAACGACATCGAGAATCTGGAAGAGGCGAAAATCCGCACATTCCGGCTGCCGGAGCTGCCCTTCGATCTCCAGCTCACCGGCTATCTGAACAATGCGGTCCCCGTCTCCGCCAACGAGCGTGCCCCGGACCGCCAGCAACTCGTGGCCGACGGTTATTTCCTGATGGAGAAACCCAAGCTCGAAAAGGCCGAAGAAGCCGAGCGCTACACAGCGGGCTGTTACGCACGGGTCCTCAAGCGCGATGGCAGCAAGGGCGAGCCCTTCATTCTCGCCGGTGCCAGCTTCCATCCGTTTTCCTATCGCCTGGATGACCGCATCTTCACCATCGACATGCGCAAGCGCCTTTGGCCGATGCCGTTCACCCTGAAGCTCGACAAGTTCACCGCCGCCTTTCACCCCGGCACCATGAGACCGTCCAAGTTTGTTAGTAACGTCACCCGAATCGAAAACGGCGGCGAGGCCAAGGTCACCATCCAGATGAACGAACCGATGCGCTACGAAGGTCTCACGTTCTTTCAAGCCAGTTACGGCCCGCCCGGAGCCGGTCCTGGTGACAAGATGTATTCGGTTTTTGAAATCGTTAGGAACCCCGCCGACAAGTGGCCGGAGTACAGTCTCTGGATCGTCGCCTTCGGGATGGCGGTCACCTTCGTCATCAAACTCGCCACCTTCCTGATGGCCAGCTCACGGAAAAAACGTCATGTCTAAGTCATCCTCCAAAGTCGGTCGCTGGATCGCCGCCGCGCTGGCGATGCTCGTGCTCGTTGCTATTTTCACCAACCTCGTCATCGACAACATGCCCAAGGGAGAGGTCCGTCAGGTGGCGGAATACACCCCGTGGTCGGAGGACGCTCTCAAGGTCGCTGGCACCCTGCCGATTCAGGACGGCGGTCGCATCAAGCCGTTCTCCACTTATGCCGGATTCACGATGCTCGGGCTGCACGGCGCACGTTCGATGAAGATCGAAGGCAAGGATGGCAAGACGTGTAAAATCCTGCCGACCGCCTGGCTGATGGACTCGTTGTTCCGCCCTCAACTCGCGATCAAGCTGCCCACCTTCCGGATCGATAATTCCGCAGTGCTCGAAGCCATCTCGGTGAAGCCCCGTGGCAAGCGCGACCGCTACAGCTACGCCGACATCGAACCGGGTCGCGAAAAGCTCGTGGAACTCGCAAAAACCTACGAAGCGATCGAAAAGGCGAAGCGCGATCCTGTCCAGAACCAGACCATCGACCTTGCTTACAACCTGCGTAACTACGAGAGCCTGCTCGGTTATTTCGGCTTTGCCCGCTTCGGGGTGACTCTGCGCGGCTCCGGCAAGGACGGGGCTCCGGACCAACATGCGAACATCAGCGCCGTGATGAAAACCGCGCCACAGATCCGCGAACAAATCGCGAAGTCCCAAGCGCAAGGGCAGCCCATGGATGCCCACCTCCAAGGTCTGATGGAGCAGGTATTTGACGCTGCGAATTATGCAAAATTCGGCCTCTTCATCCTACCGCCCGCCGATGCTAAAGATCCAACGTGGCTCAGCG
>JAYWDF010000693.1:0-4336 GCA_043779985.1 Akkermansiaceae bacterium
CCGGATAGACCGCGTTTTCAAACAGTCCGACCGCGCCGTAGCGTTCGCGGTATTTCAGCACGGTTGACTCAAACAGGTGGGGCGAGTCCGGTCCTACCAGTTTCCTAAAGCTCTCCAGAATCGGCGGGCCGATGCACCAGAGGAGGTCTTCAGCGGCGGGAACCGGCAGGCCGTTTTCCGCAAGCGCGTGCTGGATGGAGGTGATGATGCCCGGGCGCGAGTCGGTGAGAGTGCCGTCGAGATCGAAGAGGAGATGCATGGAGTGGTCGGGTTTTCTACTCTGCCGGGACGTGGGGCTCGAAGGTCATCGCGCGCTCGTGCTCGCGCGCTTTTGCGGCCTTTTTGGCTTGTTGATAGAAATGGTCCTGCACGCGGTAGGCTTTCTGGCCCTTGACCCGGACGAGGCGCTGCGAACTGCCGTCCGGCATCAGACGCGAGGCCTGGGTGTTATCCAGAAAGTAGGCTTCGAGGATGCGGACAAGCCTGCGTTTCAACACGGGTTCTTCGATCGGGATCATGAGCTCGATGCGCTTTTCCAAGTTGCGCGTCATCCAGTCCGCGGAGGAGATGTAGATCTCGGCATTTCCGCCTTGGTGGAAATAGAAGAGGCGGGCGTGTTCGAGAAAGCGGTCGATGACGGAAATGACTTCGATGTTTTTCGAATACTTCGGGTCACCGGGCTTGAGGCAGCAGATGCCGCGGATGTTGAGGCGGATCTCGACGCCGGCCTGGGAGGCTTTGTAGAGGGCGTTGATGATTTCCGGATCTTGCAGCGAGTTGACCTTGCCGATGATTCTAGCAGGCAGCCCTTGTTTGGCGCGCTCGGCTTCTCCGGCGATGAGGTCGAGCAGCGTCGGCTTCATGGCGGTAGGGGCGGGGACGAGGCGCTGGAAGCGCAGGAGTTTCGAGCGGCCGGTGACGGCGTTGAAGAACAAGGATGCGTCATTGCCATACTCCGGCTTGCAGGTGAGGTAGGAAATGTCGGTGTAGAGCTTGGAGGTTGTTTCGTTGTAGTTCCCGGTGCCGAGGTGGACGTAGCGGCGCAGGTGGCCGGACTCGCGGCGGACGATGAGACAGATTTTCGCGTGGGTTTTGAGGTTTTTTACTCCATAAACAATCTGGGCGCCGGCGCGTTGCAGTTCGTCGGCGCGGTCGAGGTTGCGCGCTTCGTCGAAGCGGGCCTTGAGCTCGACGAGGGCGGTGACGTGCTTGCCATTTTGCGCCGCTTTGATCAGCGCGTCGATGATCCGTGACTTGCGCGCGGTGCGGTAAAGCACTTGTTTGATGGCGATGACATCGGGGTCCTCCGCGGCTTCTTCGATGAAGCGGAGCACGGGCTCGAAGGATTCGTAGGGGTGGAAGAGCAGGACGTCGTTGGTGGCGATGGTTTCAAACATCGATGCGCCGGGTGCGATGGCGGGCGAGTTCTGCGCGGGCCAGTCGATATCCCGAAGATGGTCGAAACCGGATAGAAACGCGAGTTCCATGAACGAAGCGAGCCCCGGCGGGCCATCGACGCGATAGACTTCCTGTGGCGTCGTCGCTGTGACGTGCTGGATCATGCGGACGAGATCGCGCGGCGCATCCGAGCGCAGTTCCAAGCGCACCGTATCGGCGAAGCGGCGGGCGGTAAGGACGTCTTCCATTTCACCAGCGAGGTCGATGGCGTCTTCTTCCTGCACCGCGATGTCGCCATTGCGGGTGACGCGGAAGGCGGTGGTGGCGGTGACCGTTTCACCGGGGAAAAGCTTGCCCGCGTGGGTGGCGACGAGGTCCTCGATGAGGAGAAACGCGTGTCGATCGCCCTCGACCGCGACATTCACCCGACGGCCGAGGATTTCGGGGATGGGAATGAGCGCGTGGCGGGCCTTGAGGGTTTCCGGATCGAGCAGGCGGCAGGCAACGGTGATTTGCAGCGCAGGAACCATGGGTGGCGCACTCCCGGCATCCACCGCCAAGGGGGTGAGAAGTGGAAAAATCGAGTCTTCAAAGAAGCCGGCGACTTGGGCGGTCTGGATGACGGAAAGCTCGTGATGCTGGAGCGGATGAATGCCGGCCTTGATGAGCGCGGGAACGATGGTGCCGGTGAGCAGGCTGTATTGCTCCGCGCTCATTTTCAGAATGCGCTGGCGCAATGCTGTCAGATTTCGGGCGGGCGTGAGGCCCGAGGCATCCGGCGTCTTGCGACCGCTGCGGCGCATGAGCATGAGGCCGCCGATGCGGACTTGGAAAAACTCGTCGAGGTTAGACGCGGTGATCGCGAGGAACTTCACCCGCTCTAGCAGAGGGAGGTCGTCGCGGAGGGCTTCGTTGAGGACGCGCTGGTTGAACTCGATCCAGGAGAGTTCGCGATTGAGGTAGGGGGTGGACATTTGAAATTTGAGATCTGGAATTTGAAATCGTCAGTTATCTTCGTCGATGACCACGCCGAGGCCGAAGACTTGTTCGAAGAGGTCGGCCTTGGAAGCCATCGCGAGGCGCTCGACATCCGCATCGACGAGGCCTGGCAGGCGGATGCGCAGCTTGCCGGACTCGCGGCGGATTTCCAGGTTCGCGACGCGCTGGGCGTGCGTCCGCTCAAGCGCATCCGCCACGCGGAGGAGCGCGGCCAACTTGCAAACGCGGATGCGGTCGTCGGTGGATAGCGCGGCATAGCTGGGGTGCTCCAGCCGCGGGCCGGAGTGGCGGTGGTAGCGGGCGACGAGCGCGACGATGGTGACATCCAGTCGGTCGAGCCCGAAGACTTCCGAGTTGAGGATCAGGTATTCCGAATGCTTGTGGTGCGCGCGCGGGCTTACGTAAGTGCCCACTTCGTGCAGAATCGCGGCGACTTGAAGCAGCAAGGCGTCATGCGGAGTGAGCTGGTGGAGATCGGTCAGCGAGTCAAAAAAGCGGGCGCAGAGACTTCCGACGTGTTCGCCGTGGCTGGGGTCGGATTGATAGCGCTCCGCAAGAATCCGCGCGGAGCGGACGACTTCCTCGGCGAAGGCGCCGGTGAGTTCCTGGGAGACGAGCAGATCGTGGAGAAGTCCCTGCTCGTATTCGCTGGTCGGGATGTGGACCTCGTTGAGATTGAGGGTTTCTGCGATCGCCAGGTTGATTTCAAGCGCGGGAATGAGCGCCTCGGCGGTCTGATAGTCGAGTTGGAATTGTTTCACCAACTCCACGTCGCTGAGGTTGGCGGCATCCGCCGTGAATTGGCGCAGCGCTTTGATCGAGCAGACTTGGCTGGACTTGGTGAGGACCGGGGCGACGGATTGGAGCTCGTAGCCGATTACCACCAGTCCGTCGACGGTGACATCGGAGAAGTCGAAACGGATCTGTGCGAGATTTCCGTAGGCATGCTCGCGGATGACCCGGAGCATGGCGGAGCCTTCAGCGTGGGAGCCATCGACCGCTTCACGGGTCCGGTGGGTGCCCATCCGGTAGCTGGTGTAGCGGGTGATCAGTCCGTTCTGAAACAGCAGCGCCCGCGTATTCCCCGGGCCGACGTGCAGGACGAGTGTCGTATCCTTGCGCATCGCCGGCAGATTGAGCAGACGGCGGCGGGTTTTGAGATAAATGAGCCGGGTCATTTCCCCGTCGTCGATCGTGCCGATCCGCAGCCCGCAGGCGATGCGGATGCGGTTCATGAAGGTCTCGTGATTGATGGCCTCGCTGAGAATGTTGGTGGCCACGGCGCGGGTGACGGCGTGTGGATCGAGCCCGAGTTCGGAGAGAGATTTCTGGTAGCCCTTGATGATCGAGACCACACGCTCGGTGGTGGAGGCGCTGACGACCCCGTTGCGGAAAATGTCCCGGGCTACGGGAGCCGGTTGTTCCAGGAAATCGACCGAAGTGAAGGACCCGTCTTCCGCCCGTTCCGCAACCATCATGGAAACCGAGCTCGCGCCGATGTGCAGGGCGGTGAACAAATTTTCGGCGACAGGTGCTTTTTGCGCAGGCTTGCGGACGTTCGGCATCGCACAAAGACAACGCGCATTGGCCAGCGGTTCAATCCCCAATATGTGACAAGGTCAATCTTGTGAGAGTCGGGGCTTGTCATGCGGGCTTCCGCTGCCGATAAAGTGCCCATGCCAGTCAGAGGAGCGTTGGAACGATATTGGGTGAAACCCGGTGCCGAGGTGGACCTGGCGAAAATCGACGGCGGCGAGAAGGTCCTGTTCAAAGGGATGGGCAAGGAGGAGGTCCAAGGGCAGTTCGACGAGCTGCAGGACGAGCTCCAGGAATTGCAAAAACGGCTCTACGCGCAGAACAAGCACCGTATTCTCGTGGTGATGCAGGCGATGGATACCGGCGGCAAGGATGGCTGCATCAAGCACGTTTTCTCACGGAT
>JAYWDF010000694.1:0-4328 GCA_043779985.1 Akkermansiaceae bacterium
CACGATACGCCCGCTCACCACGCCGCCGCCAAGATCAAGCGGGGAGTCAATCTCGGCAACTGCTGGGATGCGCCTCCGCCTTACACTTGGGGGGTCCGCTACACGCCCGATGACATCGACCGCATCGCAGCGGAAGGCTTCGACCACATCCGCGTGCCCGTGGCCTGGGCATTCCATCTCAAACAAGGCGCGGCCGGACTGGAAATCGATCCAGCGCTCCTTTCCGATCTCGAGCCGGTCCTCCGTCGGGCGCTCGAGAAAGGCTTGTTCATTCTGCTGGACTGGCACCATTTCAACGAACTAACTGACAATCCTGCGGCGAACCAGGCACGCTTTGTCGCTGGCTGGCAAACCATCGCCCGCCATTTCAAATCCTGGCCGCCCCAGCTGTTTCTCGAGATCCTGAACGAACCCCGCGACGCGCTCACCACCGAGCTCGCCAGTCCCATCTACGCGGAGACGATCGCCGCCATCCACCAGATCGATCCGCCGCGCATCCTCCTCGTCAGCCCCGGGAAATGGGGAAGCGTTAGCGAGCTGGACAAGCTCCGGCTGCCTGATAGCGACGACCGGCTCATCGTCACGGTTCATTGTTATGATCCATTCTATTTCACCCACCAAGGCGCTGACTGGGTGAACCTCAAGGCGCTGCGTGGCATCGCCTATCCCGGCCCACCGGCGACTCCCGTCGCCCTCCCGGAATCACTCAAGGAGAACTCCGCCGTTCGCCATTTCATCGAGGACTATAACACACTTCCGACAGACAGAAATCCCTGCTCCGCAAACGCAATCCGTGAATTTCTCGATCTGGCGCGCCAATGGTCCGACCACTTCGGCCGACCTGTCCACCTCGGAGAATTCGGCAGTCACGACACGGGTGATCAAGCCAGCCGCCAACGTTACGCCCATGATGTTAGAATCCTCGCGGAGGCGCGTGGGATCCCATGGTCCCTTTGGGACTGGAAGGCGACCTTCGGCTACTGGGATACCAAGGCGAACCAACCGCTGTTCAGACCCGGCCTATTTGATGGACCCGCGGCATCGCGTCATTGATCATGAAAATTCTCGTCACCGCCTTCGGTCCGTTCGGCGGGCGCTCCGGGAACGCTTCCTCACTCGCCCTGCGCGAGCTGAAGATTGCCTTTCCCGAAATCCACACCCGCATCCTGCCCGTGGACTCGGTGGTCGCACCAGTCCGGTTGAAACAAGCGCTGCGACAGCTCCGCCCCGGAATCCTGATCATGCTCGGCGAGGCCGCTGGCAGCAAAGTGATCCGCTTGGAGACCACCGCTTGGAACGAACTGGATTTCACAATTCCAGACATCGCCGGACGACAGCCCCTGGCGCGGCCAGTTCTATCAAAATCACCGGCCGCCCTCAACGCCACGTTGCCGCTAGAGGAAATACACGCATCGCTCGTTTCGCTTGGGCATCAAGCGGTCCTTTCGGACGACGCTGGCCGCTACTTGTGCAATCAGCTATCCTTCGTGGCCCTGGACTATCTCCAACGCCATGCGATTCCCTGCGCCGCGGGCTTCATCCACCTCCCTCTGGCCGAAGACTATCCGACAGATCGCGCTACCGCGGTGCTGGGGCACGTGATCCACGCGCTCAGACAATCTTGAGTCGCGCCAGGTCCTGGGTATCGATGAGGCCCACCGGTTTCCCATCCGCGTTCAACACCACAATGTCGTCGATCCGGTTTTCACCGATGGTTTTGAGCACTTCCACCGCAAGCGCGTCCGACTGCACCGTGATCGGGCTCCGGGTCATCAACAGCGCCACCGGCTTATCGCCTAGCAGGGGATCATTTCTAAAACTGCGGGCGAAATCCCCGTGGGTGAAAATTCCCGCCAGACTGCCATCCGCATTCAAGATCAAACAAGCCCCGGCGCGGGCACGGTTCATGGAGTCCAGAGCGGCGAAAACATTAACATCGTCAGCCACAGTCGGCAACTCGGCATCCGCACGCATGATATCCGAGACCCGGGTCAGCAGCGCCCGCCCCAGCGAGCCACCGGGGTGATAGCGGGCGAAGTCCGCCTCGGTGAATCCGCGGGACTCCAACAATACCATCGCCAGGACATCGCCCATGACCAACATGGCCGTAGACGACGAGGTCGGAGCGAGGTTAAGGGGACAGGCTTCCCGCTCGACCGAGGTGTCCAGCACCACTTCACTGAACCGGGAAAGCGTGGACTCGGCATTGCCGGTCAGCGCGATGAGTTTGACGTCGAAGCGCTTGATGAACGGCAGCAGATCCATCAACTCGCGGGTCTCGCCAGAGTATGACAGTGCCAGAACAGCATCTCCGTCCGATAGCAGCCCAAGATCGCCGTGCAGGGCGTTTTGCGAGTCGAGAACCACCGCGGTGGCGCCGGTGGAATTGAAGGTCGCCGCGATTTTATGGCCGATGTTTCCCGATTTTCCGACACCGACGACGACGATTTTCCCGCGGTTTTCGAGCGTGTGCTGGAGGATCTTGACCCCATCGATCAACCCCTGATCGAGCCGGATCGACATCCGCCGGAGCCCGTCGATTTCCGTATCAATCACAGAGCGTGCGCGCGCGAGGAAGTCCATTCCCCATCTCAAGCCAAGTAGCCCGAGCTTGGCAAGCGTGGCGGCGGAAAAGCGCGCCATTCCGCCCCCGCATGCACCCCCGGCCGCCGCGGGACCCTCAATGCGTTTGGCGGGACCTACGTGACTCTCACCTACCAACCCCCACCTTTTCGACTCGCATTCAGTCAGCTCCCCTGACACCTTTCGGGGCATGAAACCTTGGCTCACATCTGTCTTTCTGGGCGGAATCGTCGCTGCGTGCGCTTCGGCTTCGACAATCACGGTTGTCCCGATTTTTGAGCCGCTGAGCCTGCATGGCACCGACGGGGACGAAGCGCTTTCCGAAATCGGAGAGGCGTTGCAGGCCGCGGTGATGTCCCGCCCGATGGCGCTGACCGGAGGCTTTCCCGAAATGCTGGTGGACGCCGTGCGCAGCCCGCACTTGATCCCATCGAACAATCCGAACTACAAGGTACAGGAAGCGAACCTGTTGGTGATATGCAACGTCGGCATCACCGGTGAGATGCTCAACAGCGTCCTAACGGTCAGGTTGAATGTGGCGCAATTGACGATCCCCGCGGATGTCGACCTGACGACCCGGCAAATCCTCAAATTATCCATCATCGCCCTCCGAAAAACGCTGGATGAATATCAGCGGCAGCAGTCGTCTCCGCTGACAGTCTCCGTGATCATCGAGGGCACGGACGACGCCAAGGCGAGCCTGCGCGACCTCGGGACCAAGTTCGTCATCGGAGCCGAGGCGGCCACAAATTAATCTGCAGCTGCGTGCCGCACAGGTCTGTGTATGGCGAAACTATCTGACCTGCCCACGGCAGAAGCCTACTGACGAATGAGCGAACCCAACCCCTATGCCCCGCCCGCGGTCGGTGAACCTGAAGCCCCTTCAGCGCTAACATGGCGTCTCGACGGCGCCGGCCTGCTCGTCAAGAACCGGGTTGTTCTGCCCATGGTGGATTTGGAAACCGGCGAGCATGGCGGGGATATGAAGTGTATCCACCGCACCTATCGCGTCGCGAACGCTTTTTCCGTGATGCGGATCGCCATGCTTTCCGGAGCGTATTTGTTACTGGGGAATTTCTATCACCTCAAGCCTGCCGTAACGATTCCGATCATCATCGCCCTGTCATTCGTGCTGCAACAGGTGCGGGCGATGCAGGCAAGCCCGGCGGACCGTGTCGTCATTTGGGAGTATGCGGGGCCAAAGACCGTGAAAGGCCGCATGGGCAGAAGTAAATGGCGGTCGAGGGTCGCGATGGCTGTTGTTACTACTCTGATTCTTTTCCCCCTGCTCTTTCCCTCCGCGACATTTGATTTCACCCGATGGGCGCTGTGGGTTTTCGGCACGGGTGCGGCCGTTCTCGTCGGGGTATGGATCTGGGGACTGATTGACAGGCCGGGTGCTAAGAGTCACGCCGGCCCGCCAGGGTGGATGCGGATTGCCCCCGTCCACGCGGATGCCCTCCTGTTCCTCATGCTGATAGAAAACCGGCAGAGGCAGGAACCAACCGCCCAACCGGAGGCCCGGAAGCGCCTCGTCAGGACATCGTATTTCCACCTCTATCCGCTCCGTATCCTCTTGGGAAACAAGAAGAACCCGCTCATTCTGATCCGCATCGCGCTGATGAAGCTGATGCGCTCGCGACTACTCGAGCGTGAGACCTACCCTTTCAGCGAAGCAGAACCCACCCCGGCCGGGCGCCTTTGCGAACCCTTACGGGAAGCCATCCAGGCCTGGTCATTACTCC
>JAYWDF010000695.1:0-4322 GCA_043779985.1 Akkermansiaceae bacterium
GGTTCTGAGCTCGGTCATGCCTGACTTGACCCTCGAAATCGCCCTTCAAGCCCGCGGCCTTTATCGGATCGCAGGGATTGACGAGGCGGGTCGAGGGCCACTTGCCGGCCCCGTCGCGGCGGCGGCGGTGATCCTGCCTGAAAATTTCACCTGTCGCGGGCTGGATGATTCTAAAAAAATCAGCCCTCGCAACCGCGAACGGCTGTATGAGCAACTGACGACCGATCCGACGATTCGTTGGAGCGTCGCCACTGCGGATCGGGAGGAAATCGACCGCCTCAATATTCTGAGGGCCACTCACTTGGCGATGCGGCGCGCGGCGGAATCCTTTGACCCGCCGCCCGACCATTGTTTGATCGACGGACTGCCGGTCAAAAATTTCCCACTGCCTCACGACGGGATTGTCAAGGGCGACGGACTTTCCCTATCCATCGCCGCGGCAAGCGTCATCGCCAAGGTCACCCGCGACCGGATCATGCGGGAGATCGACCGGGAATTCCCGCAATTCGGCTTTGCGAAACACCAAGGATATGGCACCAAAGCACATCTTGAAGCGCTTCGGATTCACGGCCCTTGTTGCCACCATCGTCGCTCGTTTCAGCCGGTCGCTCAACTCACCCTGCCGTTTGACAACGGCTGACGGCCGGGCGCGCGACCGAATCTGGTTAGGGAACTACGGGGAGCAAGTGGCTAACGACTGGCTTCGGTCGCAAGGCTGCAAGATCCTCGCGAGAAATTACCGCGGCCCTCGGCGGGGCGAGGTGGACATCATTGCGAGGGATTCCAAGCTGCTGCTTTTCGTCGAAGTCAAGACCCGCCGCGAGGGCAGCAAGATCCGCGGTCTGGATGCCGTGGGAAAAGACAAACAAGCCCTCATCGAGCGCGGAGCGAACTCCTGGCTCAAGCGCCTCGGGACGCGTGACCTTCCTTGGCGCTTCGATGTCATCGAGGTGAGTGTGAAGGAAGGTGAAAAGCCCCGGGTCAACCATGTCAGAGATGCTTTCTAGCAACCGAATCCTGCTTGCGGGCGCGACTCCCCTCACCCACCTTTCGACAACGCTTCATGGACAACATTTCGGATTCACAGGCCTGGATGGCCAAACGCGACGGCACAGCAGTGATCGGCCACGGCCCCTTCACCGCATCCGCCGAGCCGGCGCCGGACGGGGTCTCGTTCTATGTGCAGAATTTCGCCCTTGAAGATCCCCGACCGTGGAAGACACCGAGCCGCATCGAGCGAACCACCCTCGTGGAAATGGCCGCACGCGAGCTATCGGCACCGCCCTTAAGCTGCGCTTGGGAGCCCGTCGAAGCCGCACCATTTTCCGTCATTTTCCAAGAAGTCATGTCGGCTATCCACAGCGGGGTTTTTGAAAAAACCGTGCCGGTGGTCACGGAAACCGGCAGCGCGGAGCACTCCCCCGGCACCGCGATTCGGGCGGCGATGACCCGCCAGCCGGCACCGCTTTATTCCTACGGCTGGATGCACGGGAAATCTGGGTTCGCGGGAGCCACACCGGAATTGCTGTTTTCACTTCACGACGATCAACTGGAAACCATGGCCCTTGCCGGCACCGCCCGAAGCGAAGATCGCGAGGTATTCGCCGTGGACGAAAAGGAAATCCGCGAGCACGAGTACGTCGCCCAAACGCTGGTCTCGAAGCTCGTGGATCTCGGAAAAATGGAACGCTGTTCTCGCGAAATCCTGGATTTGGGCTCGATTGTCCACTTCCTGACCCTCATCCGCTTGAAATTGACCTCGCCGCTGTCACCGGACGCCCTGCTGCGCCGCCTGCACCCGACACCGGCACTTGGCCCCCTGCCACGGACGGCCGAAACGCTTTCACTGCTGCTGGACTGGCGCAAGCGCCTCGGCTGTCCACCTGAGTTCGGCGCGCCCTTCGGGCTGTGGGACCAGGGCCGGTTCGACGCCATCGTCGCGATTCGCGGAATCTGGTGGGCAGACAACCACCTCATGCTTCCTGCCGGCTGCGGCGTGATCGAGGCCAGCCGCCTCGTCAACGAGTGGCGGGAGCTGCGACTCAAGCGGGAAGCGGTGAAGCGGTTCCTCCTCCGGCCCGAATGAAACCGGCCTAGGCCGGCGTCGATGTCGAGACAATCACTAAAAGTTTTTAATTAAAAAAGATTGATTATTTTTAAAAAACTATCAGAGTCGTCTGCGTATTGCCTCCACATACTATGCAACCCAACCTCCACGCCCGTTATCTTTACAGCACGACGCTGTCAGTATTGGCGTGCTTTTCGGCCAGCTCGGGGAGCGCGAGCGAAACCGCGCAGATCACCAACCCGATCGGCAAAATTGCCCGCATATTCGACTCACAACTCGTTAAGACTGAGGATCGTGTTTCATGGCTGGACAACCGTTTGGCGAGTTTTGCCCAGCATCGCGAGCATGCGATGAAGGTCGGTCTTGGGTATCGCGGCTGCCGCGCAAAGGTCGGCGGTCCTGACCCGTCGGTGACGCTCGATCTCGGTAGCGAGTTCCCCATCGACAGCATTTTCCTGGTGCCGGTTCAAAGGGAGTTTTTAGAAGATTCCGGGATTTTCCCGAAGCGATTTACGCTTGAGCTCTCAAACCAAGCGGATTTCTCGCTCCGGACCATCCTATACACCTCCGGAATGACGCCCAGCCGCTTGGATGACGGCAACCCCGTCGCCTTCAAAGCGCACGACACCGCACGCTATGTCCGGCTCACCGTCCAAGAGGGTCATCAAAAGGGAATGCTCGATCTTTTCGGGCTGTCGGAAATCGCCGTGATCTCCAAAAAGGACCCGGTGTCGTTCAGCGCCACCATCACCACCGTCGGCGATCTGAATGCGACCGGAATTTGGTATCCCGAAGCGCTGACCGATGGCCGCACCCCGTTGGGCATTTGGCAAAACGGCAGCAAGCCGAGCAAAACCAGCGGTGATTCCGTGGCCGTATCCAGCGGAGATGAATCCGTCTCCTGGTCCCTTCAGTTGCCACAAACTGCGCCGCTCGAGCGCATTATCCTCTTCCCCTATCAGCTCAATCCCTCTTTCGAATCCTCGGTTTTACCCGAGGCGCTCACGGTCAGTCTCCAGACCGCTGACGGGAAGGAAGAGCAGACGGTTTATCAGTGGACTAACCCCCTCCCGGGATCGAGCTGCATGACTCCCCTCGTGATTCCTCTGAACGGAAAATCTGCGAAGAACGTTCGCATCACAGGGATCAGTCCTTATGCGATCGGAGATCAGAAGGTGCAGGCACTCTCGGAGATTGAAGTCTGGTCCAAGGGCGAAAATCTAGCAACCGGGCTGCCGGTCACCCGCATGCATGGTGACAAGCCATCCCAACTCATCACCCTGACGGACGGCTATACTTCCGAAAAACGGATTTCCTCGTTCGGCATCTGGCTCGACCAGCTCTCCGAACGCGGCAAGATCGAGCGTGAACTCGCGTTGCTCGCGCCCATCCGCCACCAACAGGCATCGGAAAGCGAACTGAATGCGACGTGGGGCTCGGCAATGATCCTCGGTCTGACATTCCTGGTCCCGGTATTCATCGTTGAGCGCCGCCGCTTGATGTCCCGTGATCAACTCGACCACCTCCGCAAGCGGATCGCTTCCGACCTTCACGACGACATCGGCAGCAATCTCGGCAGCATTTCCCTCATCGCGCGCACGGCTCGCAAGGATCTGGTCCGACTGCAGGGGCCCGAGGAAGTGGCCGAGGATCTCGGTGAGGTCGAGTCCATCGCCCGCGAAAGCTCGCTGGCCATGCGCGACATCGTGTGGTTGCTAGAGCGCCGTCAGGATTCAATCGGAGATCTCGTCCAGCGGATGCGTGAAACCGCCGGCCGCTTGCTGCGCGAAATCAACTTCACCCTCGAGTGCGACTCCCACAAGACAGCTGCCAAGCTCTCACTTGACGCGAAGCGCCACCTTTTCCTGTTTTACAAAGAGGCCATCCACAACGTGCTGAAGCACTCCCATGCTGACAGCGTCTCCATCCGCCTCTGGGATGAAGATGACAAGCTGGCGCTTGAAATCCAGGACAACGGAATCGGCCTGCCCGCACGCGAAAAGCAGGAATCGGCCGCTGTTAATAAACTTGAAGACCGCGCCCGCGTTCTTGACGGGATCCTCCAAATCGCCTCCTCCAAGGAAACGGGAACGCTCATCCGCCTGTTCGTCAAACGTTCACACCTCACTGCTCACCCCACACTCGCATGATCGCTGAAGCCATCCCTAGTGCCTCCACCACCCACTGCATCTGGATTCTGGAGGATCATGAAGTGTTTGCGAAACAGATCCGCCGCCTGATCAGCAGCGAGTCC
>JAYWDF010000696.1:0-4308 GCA_043779985.1 Akkermansiaceae bacterium
TGGAAATTCATTTCCATTCCTGCACCATCGTGCACCCGCAGATTCACGCGGTAGCGGGTGATCGTGTAGCGGTGCTCGTCGAGGACCGGCAGCATGGAAATCGCCGCAGGCTCCCGCGTCGGCAGTTTCCACAAACCCTCGCGCCGCTTGCCGCCCTCGCGATGCAGCAAGAGCCGGCCCATGGGATCGCGCAGCCACAGCGCATGTTCATCCACCGCGGTGATCACGGTCTTCTGGCGTTTCACGGGGAGGAGCTCCGGTGTACGCGTTTTACAAAAAGCAGCCACCGGACAGCTCAAACAATCCGGCACCCCCGGCCGGCACAGCTTCTGCCCGAGTTCCATCAGCGCCGAGTTATACACCCGCGACCTCGCCGGATCCGCCAGCGCCTCCGCCCATTCCCAGATCTGTTTCTGGCCTGCGGTGTCATCCACCGGCTTCGAGAAATCCATCACCCGTGAGAGCACCCGAGCCACGTTTCCATCCACCACCGCTGCCGGCAGGTTTGCGGAAAACGCCCGCAGCGCCCCGGCCGTGTAGCGGCCGATGCCCGGTAGTTTCATCAACGCCGCGAGGTCGGTCGGGAACACCCCGCCGTGTTCCGCGAGCACCGCACCCGCCGTCGCCCGCAACATCCTAACACGCCGATAATAACCAAGACCTTCCCAGGCCTTGAGCAAGCGCTCGTCCTCCGCCACTGCCAAGGATTCCACATCCGGAAACGTCTGCAGAAACCTCGTGTAAAATCCCCTGCCCAGCACCGTCGCGATCTGCGTCTGCTGCAGCATCACCTCGGAGACTAAAATCGCATACGGCTCCTGCGTCCGCCGCCACGGGTAGTCCCGCCCGTTTTCACCAAACCACACGGCCAGCGCCTCGCGGAATCCCTGCGGGTCTTTGAGCGCGGCGCTCTTCAATCGGGGTTTCAACATTGCGCGGGATTCTCCGCCATTTCCACTGCATCCGCCAAGCCAATCCTTGCCTTCACCCGCCTTCCGGCGCTACATTCCTCAGGTCAGAAACTCCCAGTCATCCCCCGAAGTCTTTGAAGGTCGCAGCAGCATCCACGTCCGCTCGCTCTGCGTCGGCGGCGACATCGACACCCGCTCGCTGCGCAAATCCCGCAGCCTGTCCGCCTCCCCGCTCACCCTCGAAGCCGGGCGCTGCGGCTGCGCCATCCTGTTTCGCTATGGTGCGATCGTATTTTTCCAAGTCGATCCGATCGAGGAGACCGCCTTTCTCGACGGCATCCGCGCGCTCATTCAGCGTCCCGCCGCCGATCCAATGGTCGAGGAACTCGAACTCGCACTCTCCGCAGACGGAAGGGAAGGCGTCGAAGGTGCGATGATTTCCGTCCCGGATTTCTCACTACCCACGCTGCAGGTCGTTTCCGAAGTGCTCGCCCGCAGTGTTGTGTTAGAACGCTTCGAGGGCAGGGTCCGCACGACCTTTGAAACGCTGCAACCCATGGCTGCGGGCCTCGGCAGTGGCCACCTCACCCGCATCAACTACCGCAACCTGCTCAAGCGCCTGGGCGACGTCCTGCTCGACCAGCAGGAAATGGTGGGCCGCATCGCCATCACCGACAAGCCCGACGCCCTGTGGGACCACCCCGATCTCGAGCGCCTCTACGCCCGACTCAATGACGAGTTCGAAATCCCCGACCGCTTCGAAGCCATCGAGGCCAAGCTCAACATGATCGGCCGCACCATCCAAACCTCCATCGACCTCGTGCAAAACCGGCGCAGCATGCGCGTGGAGTGGTACATCGTTATCCTCATCGTCGCCGAAATCGCGCTAACGCTTTACGACATGTTCGTCCGGGGCCGCTGAGGAACGAATGGGACAAACTTCAATATCCAAGCCCGAAGCCAAAGGGATACAGGGGATCCACGATCGCGGCCTTGCCGTGGCCAAGCGGAAGTTGATCCATCGAACGCGGCCAGGTGAACGAGAGCTTGCCGGTTGGTTTGACATCGCCGAAGAGCACGTCCGCCACGCCCGAGCCCTCGGTGCCCGGAAGCCAAGCGGCAAGAATAGCGTCCACTTGAGAGACTTCCGGCCCCAAAATGATCGGGCGGCCTGAAAGCACCACTACCACCACAGCCCCCCCTGTCGCTTTAGCATCCGAGACAGCAGCGCGGTCTTCAGCACAGAGTGCGAGATCCGCTCGATCACCCTTCATTTCCGCATAGGGTTCTTCGCCGACCACGACCACGATCACATCCGCGCCCTTGGCATTCGGCTGATCCTTGCCCGCCGTGATCAAGGTGTCCTTGCCTGCGGCATCACGCAGCGCTTGGAGCAGGGAGGTGCCGCCGGTAGTCGGATTCCCGCGCTTGCCTTGCCAGTCGATGGTCCATCCGCCGCACTGCATCCCGACATCATCCGCTCCACGACCGGTGACGTGGATGTGCTTGGCCTTGCGGGAAAGCGGGAGCACCTTGCCCTCGTTCTTGAGCAACACCAGCGACTGCTGGACGGCTTGCCGTGCGACTGCCCGGTGAGCCGCCGAACCGAACTCCTTTTGAAGCGAGACATCCGCTAGCAATGGTGCGTCCTTTTTCATCAGCCCCTGAGCATACTTCACACGGAGAATGCGGGTAACCGCATCGTCGATGCGGGACGTCGGGATTTTCCCCTCATTGACTAGCTCCTGAAGCAGCTTGATGAACTCCTGATACCGCTTGGTGACCATCACCATGTCCATGCCGGCATTGATCGAGAGTTCGATGCACTTCTTGTAATCGCCAGTGACGATCTGGCCCGCAGCGTTATTGCTTACCAATATGGCGTCGCTCTTGGTGGGTGCTACCAACTGGTCGATCGCATTGTAGTCGGAAATCAGAAACCCCTCGAAGCCGAGTTCATTCTTCAAAACATCTGTTAACAAATACTTGTTACCCGAGCATTTCACACCATTCCAACTGCTGTAGGACGGCATGATCGTGCCGACACCGGCGTCGATCGCCGGAGGGTAGCCTGCAAGGTGGATCGCCCGGAGCGTTGCCTCATCCACGCGGATATCGCCCTGGTCAAGCAAGCCTTTGGAAGCGGCGGAGAGGTAAGCGGTCCCGCCATCGCCGATGAAATGCTTGGCGCAGCCGATCACCGCCGAGGGTCCTGCTAGATCATCGCCCTGCAAGCCCCGGACCGCGGCGACACCGAGCGCAGCGACCACGGCAGGATCCTCTGAGAATCCCTCGTAGGTGCGCCCCCAGCGGATGTCGCGCGGAACGGTTACACATGGGGCGAAGGCCCATTGGATGCCGGTGGCACGGATTTCCTGCGCAGTGAGATGGACAACTTTCTCGACCAACTCCGGACTGCGGGAACAGCCGAGACCGATATTGTGGGGAAACACCACGGCGCCGAGCACATTGTTATGGCCGTGCACGGCATCGATCCCATAGATCAAGGGAATCGCGAGGCGCGACTTCAGTGCACCCTTCTGACAGCTTTCGTAGAGCCCGACCCAGTCCATGAGCGTGTTGCCAGTCTTCGGGTCGGAGCTGCCACCGCTGAGGACCGAACCCAAGGCGAAATTGCCGATATCGGAAAAATCTTTGATCGACCCGATGTCCGGTTGAGTCATCTGCCCGGCCTTTTCTGCTAGGGTCATCTTGCTGACCCACGCCTTGATCTCGGCATCGTGGGCGGTGAGCCAGGAGGGTGATGCGGCCAAGGCCATGCCTGGAGCAAGGGCTAAGGCAAGGCTGATGGCGACCCGCTTGGATAGACGGTCGAGTGAGGGGTGGGGTGACATGTCAGTTTCGAAAATCTGTAAGAACCATTAAAAGAGCTGGAAAAGCTTAGCGAGTCGCCTTCCAGAAGGGATTGGCAATGCCGCCGTTGGCATCGAATCGCTTGAGATCGCCGAAGGTGATAAAACCCGTACTGCCGTCGTAGTAGACGATGACGGCCTTGCCATCATGCCGGAATGCCATTTTGCTGTCGGTGGATTTACCCTCCACCGGCCTGCTTTTCCACAGGTTGCGCCCCCCGTAGGTGACCGTATAGTCTGTAGCGGTGGCCATGAACGCCGTCCGCACGGGGTCGGCAATCTGGCTCATTCGATAGGCGTAGGGTGCGCTTTGATCGTCGGTTGGATAGGTCAATCCCGTCGAATTGAATCCATAACTGGAGCAGAGCCTGTCCCAATACCGTTTCTTCCCGCGGACCACCAAGGGATCCAAGATGCTTGAGGGGGCGATCAGCAGTTGGCTGGCTGATTTTTCGCTGAAGCTTGGATCCCCTGTCAAGTAGGTGAGGAATGACGGGTCCCGATACCACTCCATGCTCAAGGCA
>JAYWDF010000697.1:0-4304 GCA_043779985.1 Akkermansiaceae bacterium
TTCCCGGCGCTCATCGCGCAGTGGCGGCGCGACTTTGGTCAAGGTAATCTGCCGTTCCTTTTCGTGCAGCTCCCGAATCACAATTCCGAGGGCGCGAACAGCCTCTCCTGGGCCGGGATGCGCGGCGTGCAGGCCGAGGCGCTCACGCTGCCCAATACGGGCATGGCAGTGACAATCGACGTCGGCGAAAACGAGAACGTCCACCCGAAGAAAAAGCAACCGGTGGGTCATCGGCTCGCCCTCATCGCCAAGGCGAAGGTGTATGGAATCCAAGTGGCATTTGAAGGGCCGGTCTTTGGTGCGGCAGTGGCCGGCGGAGGCGCCATGATCGTGCGTTTTCAGCGCGGCGCACAAGGGCTGGCAGGGAAGAGCGGCGCGCTGCGCGAGTTCCAACTCGCGGGAGAAGACCGGAAGTGGAAGTGCGCCGATGCGGTGATCGAAGGCGAGACACTGCGCGTCACTTCCGCCGAAGTGCCCGCGCCTGTCGCCGTGCGCTACGCATGGCGTAACGGTTCCGAGGCGAACCTCTACAACAGCGACGATCTCCCCGCCGCGCCCTTCCGCAGCGACGACTGGAAATAGCTCCACGGCTCTCCCGCTACTTTGTTACCTATCTTGCAGAGTCGATGCACTTCCTGAGTTGCGACTCGCCAATCCCTGCCTCGATTTGAGCGAAGTCCTCCAACGATTGGTAATGATTGCGCCACTGTTTCGCCTCATGGATTTCCAGCAAAAGGTAGTTTCTCAACTCGAGTTCCCTCTTCACACGGCGAATCACGGTGCGGTTCTCCAGGAACCGTTTACTTTCCGCGGGGGAAAGTTCGATGTCGGTGGTTCAGCGTTTTAGGCAGGCTCATTATCTGAAGGTCAGAGGTTCAAATCCTCTTCCCGCAACCAATGAAAACCGTTGAATTCGAAAGAGTTAATCGGCTTTTGCCTTTTTGGACATGGCTCCGTAGACATTAAACGGCATTTTGGTGTTTTGGAGGGGGAGGGGATCCACGACCCGTCCGTGGGCCTTGTCTAGGAAGACGCGGTTCACGGTGAAAGCAAATCAACATGTGCCCCGGCCTGGGCAAAATCCTACATCTTGTAAATACTGGTCCCAGCCCTCGCGAGGCGGGGGGCGACGAGCATGGCGTTGGCAATCTTGTCGTTGGTGATTTGCTTCGTCGCGCGGTCAAAAACGATTGCGGTTCATGCGCTGGGCGGTGACTCCTAACACCAGCACCTGGCTGAGAGGACCCGCGATGTCGAAGGACGAGCGGCATTTTTCCTCGCCCTTGCAGGCGCGCAGGAAGATGGCGAAATGGTTGGACGGGCTTTTGGGGACCACCGGGAGTTGGGATGCCATGTCCTTGGCCTTGGATTCCGTTTTGCCGGTGGACGGCGGCGGGATGTTAGGATCGACCACTGACTCGCCGAAGTCGGCGGGCAGCGGCGGGAGGTTCTTCTGGCCGAGCATCTGGCGGAAGTCCTGGAAGCGAGGAACGTCGGGGAATTTCTTCAGGATCAGGAATGCCTTTCGAATGGTCAGAAGCTGAAATGGCGGGTCGAAAGGTGATGGATCGGATGAAGAAGAGCAGCGGTGTTCGTGGCAAGCGTGGAATGGATGTGGTCTTCGCGCGAAGTCGGCGGTCCGGCGACAGGATCGCCGAGCGCCTGGCCGGCCGCGGCCAGCGCCGCTCGCAGCAGGGTGTAGGAGAGGTTCTGGACGGCGATGTTTCGATCGATGGCCATGCCCGCCGCGATCGCCGCGGACTGGGACAGGCCCATGAAGACCGGTTCCATCCAGATTGAACCGAATGCCATGTGGGTGGCGGACAGGCTCCAGGGAACTAGCAATAGGCCTGTAGGAGTGTGTCACCCGAGCCGTCAGATCCTCCGGCGTCAGGTCTAACACCGGGCAGCAGTCCGCTGGACGGATCGCCGGGTTGGACGTGGGGAGCGATGCCGTCGGGCAGTTGGTTTTTGAGGGAACGTGCGGCCTGAATGCCGCTGACGGTCTCACCGAACTTGGAATTGGATTCGCGGCCGACGACAAACGTGACGCCGGCACCCGGCAGAAGATCGCCTTCGTAACTGGCGTCGATGAATATTCTTCCAGCGAACTCGCGTCCGTCGTCCAGACGGAGCGTCTTGATTTTTCCGCCGCCCATGATGACTCCGTGCTTCAGGTCGAGGCGGCCGGTGACGACCGGCAGTTTTGCTCCGCCAACTAACTGTTGGAAGGCCGCTTCGGCGACTTTCGGCTCGACGACGGACGCGATGCGGTTCTTGTCGTCGGAGGCGGGGCCGCCTTGTCCATGATTGCCGAAACTCGCGCACGTTTGCCTGTCCCACGCCGGGACTTTCTGATAGGCCGTGTGAATGGCCTGATAGAACTCGCGGTGGGTATTGGCGCGAAGCCGTCGTTGCCAAACGCGCGACCGACCCGCTCTCTTGCAATCCCACACCAGTTGCTACTTCCCGCGCCGTGAACTGGTCTTCACCAAAGCGGTCGCCGTGGCACCGCATGTCCGGGCGGGAGATCCGTTCCCGCGCTCATCTACTTTTGAGTGGGCGCTTTGATCTCGTAAGGATCGCCATAGACCTTGAACGCAAGTGGCGGGGTGAGCGAGAGGTTTCCCGCCAGCAGGAACCTCCGCTGCATCGTATCGACGCGCGTGGTGTCCTGGTGCCCTTGCTCGGCCATCATCGCGGCTTTGCGGGCGTCTAGGAACGCGTTGAGATAGGCGGTTTCTCCACCGCCTTTGGAAGGTGGCTTGGCGTGCTTGAGGGCGGCGGCGCGAATTCCTTCGAAACTATTCGGATCATCGCCGGAACCGTGCATCACGATTGCGTCATAATAGATGAACTGGCCGAGCTCACGCAGCCCGTCCGCGATTGCCTGATCGACCGCGGGATTGAAGTAAACGCGATCGCGTTCGTGATTCTGCGCCTTGCGGAAATTCGAATCCTTCGCCGCGTTCGTCCACGCGGCCTCAAACGCCTTGCCCAAGCCTTTGCGCGATGGGGATCCGTCAGCTTTCTTTAATGCAGGAAGGTAAGGTGCAAGACCATTGCCCGGCGCGATCCGCCGATAGTATTCGACAAGCTCCAGCATGTCATGCGTGCGCGAGGTGAAACCGATGATCCCTGCCGTGTAACCGCGGTTTTCCTTCTCGTTCCCCTCGACGTTGTATTCGATATAACCATACTGGGCTTTCCAGTTGAGGGAAGAATTCTCAGCCGCGGAGACGAGCTGCATCGCGATCTCTTTCTTGGCGGGATCGCGAAGGCCAACGGGACGGTGGGCAGGAAGTATTTCCGCTGCCTCTATCGGGTCGCTTTCAGCGATTGCGGGCGCGAGTCCGCCGACGCACAGAAGAATAGTTAGATTCAGAACCCAGTGGAAATAGCGCCGTGACATGTCGTGAAATTACCGCGTGCGGATTCAATTTGCGAGAGCGCCTTCCGATAGCTCTCAACTCTTCCCGGCGAGGGGCAGCTTGAGAGTGAAGCAGGCTCCTCCCCAACGGCTTTTTTCGTAGATGACGCTGCCCTGCATGGCGCTGATGAGTTCGTGGACGATGTGCAGTCCCAACCCGGTCGAGGCCTCGCCAGCGGTGGGCCAGGCGCTGAAGCGGGTGAACTTTTGGAACATCGAGTCGCTTTCATTTTCTTGGAAGCCCGGGCCTTGGTCTTCGATTCGGAAAGGTCTGGCCTTCTGCCGTGCCGGTGGGATTGAAACTAACATTACTAGGCACCTCTTGAGCGATGTCCCACGCGAACGGGTTGCGATTGAGGACTTGCCACTCGTTCTGATAGTTTGGATAGTCAGCGGGCTTGCGCCAAGTGGTGCCATCGCGGACGAGATGGAAATCCTCTGGCACAAATCCTGGCACGCCGGGAAAGAGTTGGCCGGGCAGCGTCGCCGAATCGAGCGGCCCCGCATTGTGGGCCAGCACATTGTCAAAATAGGCCGCGAATCCCGAAGCAGTGGGCCACGCGGACCATGCTGAGCAGATCGGCCTTGGTGCCATATTTGGTGCGGACGGTGCCGCTTTGATCGCGGTCGCCGAGGTCGAAGCGGTCGAGCGTATCGAAGCCGAGGGAGTAAGTCCCCGCGCCGGCATTGAACGGCGGAGGCAGCCAGAGTGAATCGTAACCCCGCTCCGCAAGCTCGGGGATGCGGCGCTCGATCTCGCTCCAGGTGGTGCCGAAATATTGCAAAATCACCTCAGCCGTGGCGGCGTGGGACAGAAGTAAAATCGCGATGAAAACGCGGCGGAAGATGGATTTCATAATTTGAAAATGCCGCG
>JAYWDF010000698.1:0-4294 GCA_043779985.1 Akkermansiaceae bacterium
GGGGTGGGTTCAGCGGCCGAAGTGGAAGAACAGGATGGCGACCGGGATGGAGACGAAGCCGAGCCAGATGAAGAGGCTGTAGCCGATGGAGATTTGCTGGATCAGGCCGGCCGTGCGCTTCGAGCGCAGGCCGAGAGTCTGGAAAATCGAGCCGACGCCGTGCATCAGGTGCGAGCAGAGTAAGGTCATGGCGATGACGTAGAAGAGCGAGGCGGGCCACCAGCTGAAGCCGTCGATGACCATTTGCCAGGCGTTGTGGGCTTCCTTGCCGTCGAGCGTGGTCTTGTAGCGGTCGAGCGTGTTGTATTGGTTGCCGATGCGAGCGGTGAAGTGGAGCATGTGATAGACGACGAAGGCTAGGATGGTGAGGCCGGAGAGGATCATCGTGCGCGAGGACTTGGAGGCCTGAATGGTGGCGGTGTTCTCGTAGGCCTGGCGGGCGGCGCGGTTTTGGCGGGTGAGGGAGATGGTGGCGACGACGTGGGCGGTGACCATCACCAGCATGACGGCGCGGAAAACCCAGATGCCCATGCCATGGAGCATGTGGTGGAGCAGATACGCGTATTCGTTGAATGGCTCCGGCCCGAGGAAGACCACGAGGTTCCCAACCAGGTGGCCGGCAAGGAAAAGGACCAGGACTAGGCCGGTGAGGGCGACGATGAGTTTTTTCCCGATGGAAGAGGACCAACAAGCATTGAGACAACGGGTAAGGGCATTCATGGCTATTTAAAAAACGGGTGGCGTTGCTCGCCGGGCGAGAAATAGACAGGGAGGCAATGCTTTTCAAGGGGAGAGTCGGTCGGAAGTGGAATCCGTGGAGAGAATGATGGGATTTGCGCGCTGCGGCGGAGAAATCACCCGGATTCCCGGGTTTGGTGGATTTCCCGGGCCGGACTTTAAAAAGTTGGCCCGCTGCCTGCTAGCCTCTCAAGATAGAACCCATGGAAATGTTTAAGGGCTACAATCCCGGTAAGTTTTACGACGAAATGTTTGGCGATGACGGCGCCGTACGAAGTCACTGCGCGCCACTTCTCCAAAAATTTGGAAAGCTGGATCAAAAAGACTTCCTCGCTCGGAAGGCCAATTCCGAACTCTACTTCCTTCGTCAAGGCATCACCTTCAATGTGTATCACGACGATCGTGGCACCGAGCGGATTTTCCCGTTCGATCCGATTCCGCGGGTGATGCCGGCGAGCGAGTGGGAGCATCTGGAGGCCGGGCTCACCCAACGCATCGTGGCGCTGAACTTGTTCCTCCACGATATCTATCACGACCAGCAGATCCTCAAGGACGAGGTGATCCCGCGCTTCTACATCGAGCAGGCGAAGCACTACCGTCCCGAGTTCCGCGGGGTGGATGTGGCGGCGGACACCTACATTCACATCTGCGGCAGCGATCTGATCCGCGGGGCGGATGGGGTCTATTACGTGCTGGAGGATAACGGCCGTTGCCCGTCGGGAGCGTCTTATCTGTTGGAAAACCGCAACGCGCTGAAGCGGGCGTTTCCCGGGATTTTCGAAACTTTGGGCGTGCGTCCGGTCGATTCCTACCCGCGGGATTTGCTCAACATGCTCCACCACATCTCACCCCGCCGCGATGGGGATCCGGTCTGCGTGCTGCTGACGCCAGGCTGCCACAACAGCGCGTATTTCGAGCATTGTTACCTGGCCCGGGAGATGGGCATCGACATCGTCGAGGGCAAGGATCTCGTGGTGGTGGATAAATTCGTCTACATGCGGACCACCCGCGGACTTCTGCGGGTGGACGTGATCTACCGGCGGATCGACGATGATTTCATCGATCCCGTGGTCTTCCGGAAGGATTCGGTGCTCGGAGTTCCGGGCCTGATGAACGCCTACCGCGCGGGGAATGTGTCGCTGGCAAATGCCGTGGGGACCGGGGTGGCGGATGACAAGGTGATCTATTATTTCGTCCCGAAAATGATCGAGTATTACCTTGGTCAGGAGCCGATTCTGCCGAACGTGCCGACTTATCTGGCGTCGGAGGAAGCGGATATGAAATACATCCTCAAGAACCTTCCGGAGCTGGTGGTGAAGGCCGCGAATGAATCCGGTGGTTACGGCATGTTGATGGGACCGACCGCGACGAAGGATGAAATCGCGGATTTTCGCGAGCGCATCATCGCCGATCCACGCAACTACATCGCCCAGCCGGTGATCTCGCTCTCGACCTCGCCCACGTGGTGCGACGGGGCGATGGAAGGGCGTCACATCGACCTGCGCCCTTACATCATCTACGGCAAGGATGTGAAGATCGTGCCCGGCGGCCTCACCCGCGTGGCGCTGACCAAGGATTCTTTGATTGTAAATTCTTCCCAAGGCGGCGGTAGCAAGGATACTTGGGTGCTGCGCCATTAAAAAATTATTATGCTCTCACGTGTTGCTAACACCTTATACTGGATGGTCCGCTATGTGGAGCGGGCGGATAACCTTGCCCGCCTGATCGACGTCAACCAGCAGCTTTTGCTCGATTTCGAGAGGCTCGACAGCGAGCGCCTGCGAGGCTTCTGGCAGCCGATCATTCTCAGCACCGGGGACGAGGAGGCCTTCAGCAAGCTCTATGACGACACCGGCAGCGATGAAGTCATCCGTTTCCTGACCGACGATCCGCGCAATCACAACAGCATCACCTCCTGCATCGCCCTGGCACGGGAAAACGCGCGCACGGTCCGCGACCAGTTGTCCGACGAGCTGTGGGAGGAGCTGAACGCGCTCTATCTGTTTTCGCGCTCGGACGAGGCGCACCGCTTGCTCGATTCGGATCCGTCGAAGTATTATGAAAACATCCGTCGGTCTGCCGTGACGTTCCTCGGGATCGCCGCGTCCACCACCTCGCGCAACGAGGCATGGGAGTTCATGGACCTCGGCCGGCACCTGGAACGTGCGGACAAGACCACCCGCTTCCTCGATGTTTCCAGTTATCTGCCGCCGGCGATGGACGGGCTGGAGGCGATTTCACCCGGAGTGCTCCACTGGACCGCCATTCTGCGCTCGTGCGGGGCGATGGGTGCCTTCCGGACCGAGCAACGCAAGATCTCCGCGCGGGGGATCGCGGACTTTCTGATTTTCTCCAAGGATTTCCCGCGGTCGGTGCGGTATTGCATCGAGAAGGTGGACATCAGCCTTCACCTGATTTCGGGCACGCCGCGGGGATCATTTTCAAACGAAGCCGAGCGCGAGTCCGGGCGACTGCTTGCCGAGCTGAATTTCGGCTCGACGGAGGATGTGTTCGAGACTGGACTGCACGACTATCTCGATGCGCTCCAGGGACGCTTCAACCTCATCGGCGCGGAGATTTTCGAAACGTATGTCCTGATGCCGGAACGGATCCAAATCAGCCCCGGGCCGAAGCCCCCGACACTCTCCGATGTCGCCGCGTGGCAGATGGAACAACAGCAACAGCAACAGTGAATAATTCCAATGAGCCGATCCCGTCCACGCTCGGCATGAGGCTTGCGGTGTTCCACCGGACCACTTTCAACTATGGAATGCCGGTAACCCAGAGCGTGAACACGCTGCACTTGGAGCCGCGGACGTTTCCCTATCAGAAGACCATCAGCGCGCTGATCCGGGTGATTCCGGCGACGCGGGTGCGACGCTTCACGGATCTTTTTCAAAACATCACCCACCACTTCGAGCTTCCCGGAGCGCACAGCAAGCTTGAAATCGAGAGCCGGATCCGGGTGCATAACCTGCCGCTGGACATCTCGCAGGCGAGCCGGCAGGCGACGCTGGACGGCTACCAGGATTCTTCGATACGTGAGCAAATCTGGCCGTATTTGCAGGAGAGCCGTTGGGTCTCGCGGCATCCGGAAGTCTGGCGGCAGGCCTTGGACGTGATCGGCTCCCTCACGGCGATCTTCGAGCAGTCGCTGGCGTTGATGCAGTGGATTCACCGGGAGTTTACCTATCAATCCGGCGTGACGAATGTGCACACCCACTTGGAGGAAGCCTTCCAAATGAGGCGCGGCGTTTGCCAGGATTTCACCCACGTGATGTTAGGGCTCTGCCGCTCGGTGGGGATTCCCGCGCGCTATGCCTCCGGCTATCTTTACAACGGCCCGCGCGACACGCTGGTGGGCGCGCAGGCGTCCCATGCGTGGGCCGAGGTCTATCTGCCTGCCGCCGGGTGGATCGGCTTCGACCCGACGAACAACACGCTCGCCGACGAGCGCTATGTGAAGGTCTCCGTCGGGCGCGACTACGAAGACGTCGCGCCGGTGCGTGGAAGCTATCAAGGGTCCGGGCAGTGCCGGATGGAAGTCCAGGTGGAG
>JAYWDF010000699.1:0-4285 GCA_043779985.1 Akkermansiaceae bacterium
GCGGATTGGACGGCTTGGTGGAGTTGTTGGTAGTTCATAGGAGTTGCAAAATCAGGAGTATAAAGAATTCAGTGCCGAGTGTGGGCATAAGGAGCAAGGGCCATGGCGCGTGAAGATTTGGAAGAGCTGCTGGAAGCGATTCGATTCAACCGATTAGATGATCTGGCAGATAGAGTGACGTCGAGAGAAATCGCAGGACAAATCCGGCACGGTGAAATTGGAGCGTCCGGGAATGGACATGTTTCCTCCAACCTCAGGGACACGAATCCTCGGACAATGGATTTTCCCCGTGAGGTAGCGGCAGCCGGCCGTGAGAGTTCCCTTCCGCTGGAAGATCGTATTCCTAGGGGGAGATAACTCCGTATCCCGAGGGGATTCGGCTTTGCTCCTTGGGGATCCGTCCCGGTTCCGTGGGACATGGGTTATTTTCCTTGGGATTCCCGCTCCGGCCCGTGGGATCATTGCTCCGGCCCCTGGGGCAATTGCTCCGGCCCTTGGGGCAATCGCTCTGGCCCTTGGGGCAATCGCTCCGGCCCGTGGGGCAATCGCTCCGGCCCCTGGGGCAATCGCTCCGGCCCCTGGGGTGGCGCACCCGCATACTTGGAAATCCATCCAATATCCCGGAGAAACCAGGCAGTGATCGGGACCGGTGGCGACGGACTGCAATTTCAGCTTTTCAGGTTTCAGCATCTCAGCTTTTACCCCCGGGGGTGGGACAATTGGCGGGGGTGGCTCGAATTATTTTCGCTGGATCGAAAATAGTTTGGCAAAGCGGGCGCAGGCATTTCCCGGCGGCGAAGCCCAGGCCGGGGCTTCGCAGCGCCTGATTTTTCACTGATCTTGATTTCCAAGGCCGAAAACGGCACTTGTGGCCGATTTTGGGACCACCTGGCCGGATTTGAGACCTTAAATTCCTTTCACTTTCCTGATCTTCAGGTAGTTTGAATTCGTTCTAAGGCGCTTCGGCGGCGAGGAACCTCAGCTAAGAAGCCAAGCCAGACAAACTCGTTTTTGATCTCCGGGGGGAAGTCAAGCGAGCCAGGCAAGGCCAAGTGGCTCTGAAAGAAGCGCGCTTTGAGAGATCCGGGGGGATATCCAAAGCGCGCTTTTCTTTTGTCCGCGGGGAGCCATGGCCGATTGTGAATCAAGTCAAGGGGCGCACTGCACTCACCTCGCCTCCAGAGGCTTTCCCCATGGGGCCGTCGTCGAGGTTTGGCGGCTGCGGACGCGCGGCGGGCTGGTGTTTACGTCAACGCTGGCACAATCGCCGGAGGCTTTGAGGGTGATGCCGCGGCTCATGCGTGGGAATTCGAATTGAAATGATGTTGGTTTGCTGTCAGAATGCAGGCATGGCGACATTGACGATACGAAATCTTCCAGAAGAACTGCACCATTCCCTCAAGCTCCGAGCAAAGCGGAACCATCGCAGTTTGAACCAAGAGGTGATCGCGGAATTGTCCGCCGTGCCCGATTTCACGGATGAGGCGACGCGTTTGGCTGCGTCCCGGGAGCGGATGCGGCGGGTCACTGCCGAGATCGACGGAATCCGCGAACGGATGAACGGCTTTATGAGCGGCGAGGAGATCAACGCCGCCATCGAGGAGGGCAGGAGGTGATCATCGTTGATTGCACGGTGCTGGGTGATCATCTTTTCGGCGATGTTGCGGCAAGGGAATCTTCGCAGGCCCTGATGGAATTGGATCCAGATTGGATCAGCCACGAATTGGTCTTTTACGAAATTGGGAACGTGGCCTGGAAGTGTTCGAAATTCGGACAAATCAAACAGGAAGACGCCGAACAGGCACTTGGGAAATCGGGAGGACTTCTGGTGGAGATCCACCGTGACATTGACTATCCAGGGATCTATCGACTGGCTGTTGAAACCGGACTTACGTTTTACGATTCGTCTTATGTCTGGCTGGCCCGCTTGCGAGGATTGAAGTTGCGGACACGGGACAAGGAGGTGCTGCGGATCTGTCCGGACGTGGCGGTGAGAATGCCGTGAAGTTGGTAGATGGATGTCCATGGCCGACTGCACGTTTATCGGGATTTGAACGGTGTATTGCTGGAGTTACCGTTGGCATCTTTCACAGTTTTCCCGCTGGTATTCATCCGCTCTATTAACGAATGCGGTGAACAGCGGTTCCCATTCTCCCGGTGGATGGCCGGGGAGCGTGTGGGCATATGGAGCAAGGGCCATGGCGCGTGAGAATTCGGAAGAGCAGCAAGAAGCGATTCGATTCAACCGATTAGATGATCTGGCAGATAGAGTGGCGCCGAGAGAAATCGCAGGACAAATCCGGTCGGATCGGGACCGGTGGCGGCGGACTGCAATTTCAGGATTTCAGGATTTCAGGATTTCAGCTTTTACCCCCCGGCCGGGGCTTCGCAGCGCCTGATTTCTCACTCCTCTTGATTTCCAAGGCCTAAAACGGCGCTTGTGGCCGATTTTGGGACTACCTGGCCGGATTTGAGACCTCAAATTCCTTTCACTTTCCTGATCTTCAGGTAATTTGAATTCGTTCTGAGGCGCTTCGGCGGCGAGGAACTCTCAGCCAAGAAGCCAAGCCAAAAAGGCTCGTTTTTGATCTCCGGGGGGAAGTCAAGCGAACCAGGCAAAGCCGAGTGGCTCTGAAAACAGCGCGCTTTGAGAGATCCGGGGGGATATCCAAAGCGCGCTTTTTTTGTCTGCGGGGAGGACTCGCCGCGGGGGGGATCGGGACGAGACGTCCCTCCCCCGTCAGAGCAGCCTCCGTCGGGGTGCGGCCGCGGTTATTTCTCAAGGACCTTCATCGCCGCGGCCATCACGGGATCCGCCCACGCCTCGATCGCCTTGCGCTCCTCGGGGGGCAGGGAGTCAAGCTGGCAGAATTTCGCGAAAGCGGCCCGGCCGACATCGTCGATGGCCACGGCGACGTCCGGGGTGATGCCCTTGCGGTGCGGGGTATTCCCCGACGGCGTGTGATAGGTGGCGATGGTGAGCCGCAGCGCGGTGCCGCCGCCCATGGGGATGATGTTCTGCACCGAGCCCTTGCCGTAGCTCAACTCACCGACCACGGTGGCGCGCTTCAGATCCTGGAGCGCACCGGCGGTGAGCTCGGAGGCGGACGCAGACATCCGGTCTAGCAGGACGACGAGCGGATAGTCGCGCTTTCTGCGCTGGCGCGCGGGCGTGCGCATGGGCTCCGCAGACTCCCCTTCCCGGCCGCGGGTGGTGACCACGGCGGTGTCGGGCGGGAGAAAAAGCCCGAGGATTTTCACCGTCTCGTTCAGATCGCCACCGCCGTTTTCGCGGAGGTCGAAGACGAGGGACTTCATGCCGCTGTCTTCGAGTTCGTCGAGGGCGGCCTCCATTTCGCGCGCGCAGTTAGAACCGAACGTGGCAAGGCGCACATAGCCCAGCCCGGTGGCCGCGTTCCAGATCTTCGACTCCGCCACCGAGCGCTGCTCCACCACGCGATGAGCCAGCACGACCTCGAAGGGGCGCGGCGCAGCGGGGGACTTGAGCAGCAGCCGGGTCTTCTCCCCGGCGGCCCGCCGCAGGGGCTCGACCAGTTCGGCAAACTCCGCACCGGCCGTCTTCCGCCCGTCGATTTCCAACAGCCCCGAACCCGGCAGCACCCCGGCGACGGCGGCCGGTCCGAGTGGCGAGACGGCAGCGATGTATGGCCCGTCATCGCGGAAGCCGAGGGTGATGCCAAGCGAAGGCAGGTCCGGATTGAGATCTTTGTGATCCTGCATCTGCCGGGCCATCTCCGGGTGGATGAATGAGGAGTGCGGATCGAGACTGGCGAGCATGCCTTCCAACGCGTGGTTGACCAGGCGCTCGTAGGCGAGCCGGTCCACGTCCGGGTGGCGCTTGCGCACCGCTTCGAGCACTTCGACAAAGCGCTCGAGCGCGGGATAGGCCGCCTCGTCCGGATCGGGCAACGCCGGCGGCGCGGCGAAGGCGGTGGAGCAGATCCCACAAAGCACGCAGAGGAATTTCATGCCCGCAGAAGTAACATTTACCCGCGCAGACGATAGAGAAAAATCCGCCGGCGTCTCTCTTGGGGAACAAGACGCTTGTTGTCGTTTCCTCGTGCGCGTGAAACGACGAAAAATGCCCCCCCCACGCAGCCACGCCTCCGCACCGGCGCAGCGCCTCCCCGAAGCGGAGGGCCACTGGGCGCCTGCTGACGGGTTTGAAAAATCGGGTTTGTGAAGCACATTTTTAAAAATGATTTCGGTTGCGGGAAAGCGGACTCACGTTAATCTCCTCATGACTGCTGTGTTCGCCCATTTT
>JAYWDF010000700.1:0-4261 GCA_043779985.1 Akkermansiaceae bacterium
GACAGCGAGCTTCTGCAAACTGAAAAGCTTTCCAACATATCCTGTTCCGGGCAATTTTGCACCAGGCCAGATCGAACTCCGGGGGGAAGTCGATCACACGCCGAGCAAAGCCAACCGGAACTTTTGGGGGGAAAAATGTGCAATCTCGGGCGCGGATCGGAAACGGTCTGCGCCCGCTTTTTTTAGGGGGGGGATGTGGCCCGTTTGTCGGGAGCCGCCGGGGAATATTTCGTTAGGCGGGTTGCCCGGAGGTCCACGGCCATCCTTCACTGCTCTGGCGACATTTGGACAGGCTAAGGGTTGCGTCGTAGAAGCCTCTCGTCCCCCGTCCTGCCGCGACACAAAAAAATCCCGCCAGCGGACGAACCGCTGACGGGATGGAGATCAGTTGGACGCAGCTTAATACGTCTGGGTGCGGCTGTGTGCCCAGCCACCGTCGAAACCAAGTTCAGGTGGGAACTCGGAAAGGCCGTCATGCGGGTTCATTTCAATCCGGTTGTCTTCACCGCAGCGCTCGTAAGGTGGCTTGAAAGTGCCGCGATACGTTGGGCAATTGAACGTGAAGAGTTCATAGAAGCCGTAACCGAGGCGGCGCAGCGCACGGCTTGTGCCATCGACAGCGCCGTAGGTGGATCCGCCCTTGCGGCCGTATTGGGCATTTTTGCGAACCAGTTGTTCTGGAATCTCAATCACACCATACATGATGTTGCTGAGGGCACGTCCCAACTTGCGCGAGGAGGTGTAAGTGGAGCCTGGAGGCGCTTGGATGTCGGCGACGACAACGCTGCTAAGTGCGGCGAAGGTGGTAGCAATAACGAGGAGTTTTTTCATGCTGGGGAGACGTTAAGTAATCTGAATCGGAGTTGGCAACGGATTTCTAAGGATTCGGCGCTTTTTTACAGCTCGAAACTGAGAACGCGGATGATCCCGGGAGTGGACCGCAGTGTTTCAAGGAGTTGCGTCGGGGGCTCGGTATCGACCTCGATCACGGTGACGGCGCGCTTGTGGTCGCTGGTGCGGCTCAAGGCCATGTTAGCGATGTTGACGGAGGCTCCCCCCAGAGAAGTGCCCAGCGTTCCGACGATGCCGGGGCGGTCGTCGTTTTCCACAAACAGGAATTTCCCGGTCGGGCTGGTTTCCACGTAGTGACCGGCGATGTGGACGATCCGGGCGGCCTTGCCGAAGAAGGTTCCTGCGACGGTGCAGACTTCGCTGCCCTTGATCGCGGAGACTTCAATGAGCTCGGTGCAGTTGGTGGCGAGGGCTACGGAGGATTCCGTGACGCTGATGCCGTGGGCCTTGGCAATGGCGGGAGCATTGACAAGGTTCACTTGGGCTTCGTGATGCGCGGCGGCGAGGTAGCCGGTGAGCACCTTGCGGGTGACCAGCTCGGTATCGAGCTCCGAGACCGGGCCGAGGTAGGAAACGCGGATGGCGTCGCACTGCGCAGGGGCGATTTTGGAAAGCAGCTTGCCGAGCGAGTTGGCGAGGTCGAGGTAAGGACCGACGCTTTCGAGGGTGCGGCTGTCGAGATTCGGCATGTTCACGGCGTTGACGATTTCACCGGTGAGGAGGAAATTCTTCACTTGGTGCGCAACCTCGATACCGACATTTTCCTGGGCTTCCGCAGTGGAGGCTCCGAGGTGGGGCGTGAAGACGCACTTTTTCGCGGCGAAGAGCGGAAAATCGGCAGGTGGGGGCTCGACTTCATAGACGTCGAGCGCGATGCCGCCGAGGTGGCCGGCGTCCATGGAGGCCTTGGCCGCTGCTTCGTCGACGAGGCCGCCGCGAGCGCAGTTGATGACGAGTGCGCCGGGATTCATCAGGGCGATGCGCTCGGCATTGAGGATGTGATTGGTCTCCGGGGTGAGCGGAATGTGCAGGGTGACCACGTCCGCGCCGGTGAGGGCGATGGCGGCGCTTTCCGCGAGCTCGACCTTGAGCGATTGGGCGCGGGCGGCGGTGAGGAAAGGATCATAAGCGACGACCACCATGCCGAAGGCTTGGGCACGCTTGGCAAACTCGGTGCCGATGCGGCCCATGCCGAGGATGGCGTGACGCTTGCCAAACATTTCCACGCCTTGCAGGGACTTGCGGTCCCAACGGCCGGCGATCATCGAGCAATGCGCTTGGCCGATATTGCGGGCGAGCGAAAGCATCAGCGCGAAGGCGTGCTCGGCGGTGGAAATCGTATTGCCACTCGGCGTGTTCATCACAACCACGCCGTGGTCGGTGGCGGCGGAACGGTCGATGTTGTCCACGCCGACACCGGCGCGGCCGATGGCCTTGAGGTTCTTGGCAGCGGCGAAAACGGCTGGCGTGACCTTCGTTTCGGAACGGATGACGAGGCCGTGATAATCGCCGATGATTTTAAGAAGTTCATCCGGCTTAAGACCGGTAATCACGTCCACGGAAATCTCTGGGGCAGAGCGGAGTGCGTCTACGCCTTTTTCAGAGATGGGGTCAGAAACCAACACACGATAGCTTGCCATAGGCGCGGGGAGTTAACCCAGCTCGCGCGGACTGGCAAGGTTTTGCGATAGAAAAAATCGCGACTCCCGGGCATTCGCGGAAGGATCAAGGAGATTCACGCCCCGCGCTGAAGCCGCGGGCCGCTTGGGCGGGATCACTTGATTTCCATGCCGCTCTTGGGCCAGATCCAGCGCTGGACTTTACCGCCTTTGATCAAAGCCTTGGCCTGGATGGTTTTGACTCCGAAAATGGTCTCCGCTTTGTAGGAAGCGAGGCCGGTTTGGTAGGACTCGCCATCGACGGTTTCATCAGGCTCCGCCGTCCAGGTGAGCACTTGGGCAAAGGCAAACTCCTTGATCTGGGCGGCGCGGATGCTGTCCTGCATCGCCTTCACCGCATCCGTGGGGCCGGCAGGCGCGGCAGGTTCCGCAGGCGCGGCGGGTTCCGGTGCTGGCGCTGCGGGCTCCGGCGCGGGAGCTGGCTCAGGCACCGGCGGGGCCTCTGGCATGGCGACGGGTTCTTCGGATTCACCGGTGGCTGGCGTCACCGCCTCGGGAACGGCAACGACAGGAGGAGGAGTGACAGGTGCGGATGCAGCCGCCGGAGGATTAGCCGCAATTTGCTGCAGGAGGTCGGTCTGGGTGACCGGGACGCTTCCAAGGAATGGCCCGTCACCTGGGCTGACCACGGCATTTCCTCCCTCGATGCGAACCAGTTTCACGCGGTTGCCGGCTGGGAGAATCATCGTGATGCCGCTCGCTGCGTCCGCGACCTTCACGTCGGAATTTAAAAGCACCTTGGCCGGCAGTTGTTCCGGGGACAAGTTGGCGAGGTCGACCGGGGAAGCACCGCCGGGCATCTGCAGGACCACATTCGCATCGCGAGCGATTTCCACGGGGCTCGGCGAGCTCCCGGTTAGACGGAACCGCAGACCCGGCTCGGCCATGTAGCCTAGAATACCTGCCACTGCGATTCCGAGGAGATTGAAAAACGATTTCATGTGCTGAAGGGATACGTAACCAACGGCCTAAACCTTGGAAAGAATTTTCAAAATCGCATTTAACTGCCCTGTGATGCCTCCAAATGCGCCAGTGCTTTCTGGAAACTGGCGTTCGCCAGATAATGCCGCATTTGCGCGTCCACCGATGTGCGGTGCGCTGCGGTCCATGCGGAAATTTTCCCGGACACCTCTTGAAGCGCTTGAAGATGGCTGGCGGCATCACGATCCCGCCATGCGTGATCGGCAATGAGGGCAACACGTTGGCGAAGGAGGTCGATCAATTCGGAAGTCATGAGAGATGCGGACAATCAATCACAGCCCGAGAGTCCGCGCCACTCCGGATTGCCCGGCCCGCAGGCGCGGGGCCATCGGTGCTTTTCCGCGAGTGCTGCCAGAAAATCGGGAAAAACTGCTGGATTCCCCTGCCGTTTCCCCTCTCAGTCAGTGGCAGAGACCATGTTTATTATTTCCACCGCCGCCCTGAAACGCAACACGGCCATTCTGCGTGCCGTGAAGGAAGAAGCCGGCTGCCATCTGGTCCTCGCGCTCAAGGGATTTGCCTGCTGGAAGGCGTTTCCACATTTCCGCGATGACTTGGACGGCTGCTGTGCCTCGGGCTTGTGGGAGGCCCGGCTTGCGCGGGACTATTTTCAAAAGCACATCATCACCTACTCGCCGGCCTACGATGAAGCCGACGTGGCGGAGCTCTGCGAATTCACCGATCACCTGGACTTCAACTCGCTCTCCCAGTGGTACCGCTTCCGCGAAATGGTCATGGCGCACCCCCGG
>JAYWDF010000701.1:0-4259 GCA_043779985.1 Akkermansiaceae bacterium
GAGCTGATACCAACCGGCGGGCAGGGTCAGCTTCATGGCATCACTGACTTTTTCCCAATCCTTCACCGGGACTTGGGTTTTGCGGTTAAGGGCGCGAACCTCGACGGTATCCGCCAATCCGTCCTTCATCGAGACAACCACCGGCACTTCGGCCACGCCGTCCTTATCGCGTTGGAAAATGGCGCGGTCGGTCGGCTGGGTGATGCTGATAGAAGATACGGCTTCGGCAGCCGTCGTGGGACTGGCGAATACCTTGCATAGGAATGCGGCGATGATGAGGTGTTTTATGGTGTTTCTAGTGGCTCAAGGTTTCTTGGTCAGTCTGATCGAACGCAGGTTGATAAAGCCTTCACCCTTGCGCGAGACACCGCGCAGGCTCAGATCCACCGGGCCTTTCCCGGTGATTTGAATGGTTCCTGCGTCGATTTGGGTGAATGTATCCCATGACCCTGTGACCGGGATGGAAACAGGAACTTCGGCGCTGCCGCTTGTCAGTTTCATTTCGGATCCGCCGGATGCGCATGAGCCGTCGATGAGAACTTGATAGATTCCTTCGGGAATCATCGCCTGCCAGGAGACGTGGTCATTGTCGTTGATCCACCAGCCGATGTGGTTGTTTTCAATTCTCAGACTCCCGTGCAGAGTGGCCTCGTTGTAGGGAAGTTCAACCGCTCCCGTTTCATCCGGCTCGATGAACGTCCTTTCAACGAGCGGTTTGGATTTGAAGGTCAGCGCGACGACCGTGGCGATCGGGTCCAACCCGGCATCGGGAAGTTGAATCATAAATTTTCCGGGATTGCCGGAGATTTTCAGATCGGTTTTGGTTCCGAGAATGCGGGCGGTTTCCGGCTTGGTTTGGAGGCCGCGCAGGAGGGTTTCCCCTTTGTCCGGTTTATCGAAAACATGCATATAGATTGTGGAGGTTCCATCGGGTGCGATCCGGGTGGTGGAGCGGCCCTTCCATGAAACTCTGGGAAAAAGCGATGCGCTGGTGCCATGGATCGACTCGCCGTTGACCTTCATCCATTGGCCGATGGCAGCCAGTCGCTCCAGCGAAACGGGGGGGATTTCCCCTTCGCCGGTGGGGCCTACGTTGAGTAGGTAGTTGCCGCCCTTGCTGGCGACGTCGATGAGGTTGCGGACGAGGGTTTCCGTGGATTTCCAATTTTGATCGGCACTTTTGAATCCCCAGGTGTCGTTCATGGTCATACAAGATTCCCATGCGACTCCCTCGCCGAATCCGATGGCGGGGATTTCCTGTTCGGGAGTGCCGTAGTCGCCCTTGAATTTGGCGTCGGTGGTGTGGCCTTGCATGCCGGCGCGGCCTTTGTCCACGCGGTTGTTGATGATGAGTTTGGGATCGAGCTTGCGAAGGTATTGATAAAGATCCACGCCGCGTTCGTGCGTCCATGCGCTTTCCCATTCGCCGTCAAACCAGAGGATGCCGGGATGGTAGGCATCGACGAGTTCCTTCAGCTGGCCTTTCAGGTAGGCTGTGAATTTTTCCATGTCTGGATTCGGATTGGAGGCATTGCCGCGCCAAGGTTGCTTTTCGCCATACTCCGGGTGGGACCAGTCCATGATGGAATGATAGAGGCAGAACTTGATGCCGTGTTTTTTACAGGCATCGGCGAGCGGCTTGAGCAGGTCCTTTTTGTAAGGCGAGGAACCCACATCCCAATCCGTCAGTTTCGAATCCCAAAGGCCGAATCCGTCATGGTGCTTGGAAGTGATGACGATGTATTTGATGCCCGCGCTTTTGGCGGCGACGACCCAAGACTCGGGATCGTATTTCACCGGGTTGAACTTCGGCAGAAGCTCCTCGCGGTATTCGGCGGCAGGGATGGTGCCTGTGCTCTGCATCCACTCGCCCAGGCTGCCGATGGGTTTGCCCTTGAAGTTTCCGGCTGCCTCCGAATACAAGCCCAAGTGGATGAACATGCCGAAGCGGGCGTCGTTGAACCATTTCATTCGGTCCTGATATTCCGCGGGGGTCTCGGCGGAGGGAGCGGCTGCGAGGCCGTCCTTGGGGGTGGGAGAGACATTGGGTTCCGCAGCATGTGCGGAAAGACCGCAGTGCATGGCTAACAAGAGTGAATAGTGGCTGAATTTCATTGGAGATGGCGGGATTATGAGTGGTGAATTCGGGAATTGTCGGTCTGAAACTTCTTGAGCAACCAGCTTGCCCCGTCTGGGTGAAAGCGGCAATACGCATAAAGATGTGTAGTGCTGTCTGCCATTCTGCTGTCTGATGTTTAAAGCAGGTCACCGTCGTGGTTTCCTACTGTGAGCGATGGAGATTTCTGTCGGTCAATCTCGGTTTGTGACACGGAGGCGAAAAAAATGACGCTGGCCTTCTCCCTCTGTCACGCTTGTCCGCACGGTCTGCACCGTGCCGTTGTCATCCTGGATTTCTTCCATCACTCCCGCGCCCTTCGAGTGATTTCCGAACGCCACGCAAACACAAACAGGCTTTTGATAATTGTGGTCCGTTTTAGAATTGTAAAGCACCTGACCCCATCGATGACCCCATCGATGACCCCATCGACCATGGTTTCGATCCAAAACTGCGGTTGGGTTTCTCCGGCGGAGTCGCGGGGCTTGAACATGCTCGACTTCCAGATAAGCAGAACCCGCGCCTGTATTTCGAAAGGCTGTTAGCGGTTACAAACCGCCCTTTTTACTAAGGGTTATTCTTTTCCTAACGTCTGGTTGATTTGTTTTGTGATTTCGGCGGACTTGGCATCAGCCTCCGCCTGGGAAGGTCCTGGCTGGGCATTCGGTCCGCCGGGCACGCCCGGACGTCCGTGGCCGATCGCTGTCATCCGCGCGTTAAACTGCAATGTCATGCGCTTCTGAACCAGCTTGCGGATTTCCGCACCGTGCGCGGGGAATAAGTCTTCCGCCGAGGCAACTCCGTCCAATTTCGCGCTAAAGCATTCTGTCAAAATTTCGCGAGCCATCAGCCAGTGCCCTTCCCGGCCCGGATGCACCCCGTCACTGGCGAACTTGAAGGCCGGATCGTTTGCCCGTTTTTCATCTAGGGCCTTGCGCATGGGCGTGTGAATATCCACCACCTGCCAGCCATCGGCGCGTTTTGATGAAAGCCATGCTGTGTAGCGGGTCAAATTGTCATCGGCCGGTTGCGAGCCATCATGGATTGGCGGGGTGCAAATCACGATCCCTTTGACGCCAGAATCAGTGGCTGTCTGGTGCAAGTGCGTGACCGCCTCGGCAAACCGCTTGGTTCCCGTCTCATCGGCCGGCAGTCCGCTGCCATCGTTCATGCCATAGCAGGCAAAAACTATGTCTGGTTTCGTGGCCTCCAAGGTGCGGGACAATCGTTCGCTCACGAATGGCCTTCCAAAGCCATACGTCTGTAAATGCCCCTGGTTCTCCTCAGGCGTCAAATCGGTGGCGGTTTCGCTGGAAAGGCCTAAGTTGAGCACTTCGACGTTGATGCCATTCGCAAGCAACCAGCACTCAAAGTCCACCACATAGTCGCCCGCCTGCGTGATGCTGTCGCCAAGAAAGACGATGCGGTGCACATTGCGCAACTGCGCCGCCGCTTTGGCGGATACATCCGTATCCACTACCCCAGCAGTATGCCTGAGGATAAAATCCACCACCGGCGCGGGATCTTGAAGCCCGTGAGGATGGTGATCCTGGCCCTCTTTCAAGATGATTTGAATCGAGCCACCCAGTTTTTCGTAGCGTTCCTTCATGATCGCGCCGTTTTCTTCATAGGGGACCGTCGCATCCTTCGTCGCACAGCCCATCAGAATCGGCACACCGGCCTCGGCCAACGGCTCCAGCAGATCGATCGGGCTGACCTTGGCGGCGAGGGCTTCTTCATCGGAGGTGAAGCCGTAAGTTTTTTTTAGTAACTCCCAGGAATTGGCATCACCTGATCCTTTCGAATCGCTGCCGGGGACGAGCTTGCCGCCGGGCCAGCTTTTCAGATTACAGACTCCGTTATCAACATAGATACTTTCTACCTTCTCCGGATTGGAGGAAGCCCAACTGAAGAGAGCCAAGGTTTCCCGACTCATGGATGCCATGGAGAGCTTTTTGGAAAAACCCTGGGTCTGAGTCAGCGTCTCGTAAGCGGCATCGATATTGGCATTACCCTTCGGATGGCCGGACACATCGCCCGGCGCAATAACGACATGATATCCTTTTTCAAGGAGCTGGACATCGGCGACGGTGAACGGTTCAACCGCCCCCGCCTGCATGCCCCAGAAAATGCTCCTCCACAT
>JAYWDF010000702.1:0-4259 GCA_043779985.1 Akkermansiaceae bacterium
CGGCCGCCGCGCCCGCTGTGGGGAAAAAGGCGTGCAGATTTCCGAAAACATGGCCGATCATGAAGTGATCCAGCAGGTTTTCGAAAAGCTGGTGGAGGAAAAAACCTTCGATCCCTGCTTCGTCACCCGCGTTTCCAGCGAACTCGTCCCGCTTGCCAAGGTCAGCCCAGGCGGCCAAACCGTCGAGGTTTACGAACTCATCATCAACGGCCAGGAAATTTCCCCCGGCTACTCCGAACTCAATGACCCCGACGTCCAACGCCAGCGCCTCGAAGCCCAATCCGGCGAGGAGACGCAGAAGGTGGACTACGATTTCATCGAAACATTGGAATGCGGTATGCCTCCTGCCGGCGGCATCGGCATCGGGTTGGACCGGCTGTGCATGATGCTCACCGGGGCCCCGACGATTCGGGATGTGGTGTTGTTCCCGCTTCTGAAACGGAAGGATTAAGCGACTTTGGGAGAGAGCGTGTCACCTGACCGCTGAGGCGCGCCCAAGAGCAGCGGTCCGCCTACTTCCGGTCGCGGCGACGGCGCAACAGGACGGAGCCGCCCAGTAGCAGCAGGCTCGCCGAGCAGGGTTCGGGCACCGCAGTCCAGCTCAACAACTGGTTGCCACTGGAAACCGAGGTCGAGAAAGTGCCGAAGGATTTATAACCGTGGCCCAGGCTGTCGGGAGAAATCGTGCCCAGGGCGAAGCTGGCATTTCCCGGATTGGCACTCCCGGAACCCGAGACCGCGACCACCGACCAACTGCGGTCCACGGTCCAGAACGGGTTGCTGAAATTCACGCTGGAACTGGCGAGATCGAACATCAGGTTTAGCGAGGCACCCGCGTTCACCTGGAGCACCGCCCCGGTAACCCGCACTTGGTCGTAATCGGCCCCCGCCAAGCCCAGAGTGTCGTTATCCAGCTCCCAGGACACCACCGAGGTCGAGGCATAGATCAGCCCGCTTGAAAAAGTCTGGATCGCGGGGCCGTCGCCGGGACTCTGGCTGCCATTGATGGTGACCGCCCCGCTGAACGTGCCGCGGCCCGTCAACGCTCCGTCCACCGTCACCGCCCCGCCGATGCTGCCATCGTTCCGCAGCGTGGCGGTGGCGGCAACCGTCGTCGCGGTGGAGCCGAGGCTTCCCGTTTGGGCAATCGCCAGGATTCCCCCGGAGACCGTGGTTGCGCCGGTGAAACCGCTGGAACCGGTGAGCACCCAAGTGCCGGTGCCGGTCTTGAGAATGCTGGTTTTGCCGCTGCCGTTGTCGGCCAAGGCGGCGGCGAGGGTGTTGTTGCCGGAATTGCTCCCGGCGAGGGTGAGGGTGCGCGCGGTGTTGCTTCCGGACAAGATCGCCGCGCCCGAGAGGGTGAGACTGCCGCTGCCCGAGGCGTCGAAGCTGCCGCCGGCGGTGCTGATCGTGTAATTGCGGTCTGTGGATTGCGCGGCACCGGAATAACGCAGGGTTCCACCGTTGAGAACGAGGTTGGCGGCGGCATTGGTGGAGGCGCCGATGCCGCTGTTCACCCCGCCGTTGGCGAGCGTCGCCACGGAAAGGGTTCCGCCGTTGATCGTCGTGACGCCGGTGTAGGTGTTGCTGCCGGAAAAAATCTGGGTGCCGCCGCCGGTCTTGGTGACCGCGCCGGACCCCGAGATAATTCCGCTGAATATGGCCTGGCTGTTGTCCGCGCCGGTGGTGAGCGCGGCGCTGCCAAGGGTGACATTTCCCGCGCCCGCGAGCGAGCCGATGGTGTCGGAGTTGCCATTGAAATCGAAGGTGCCGCCGGATGACACGACGACTGCGGAAAGATCGCCGATCCGGTTGGCCGCGCTGAGACGGAGGATGCCGCCGTCCACGGTGGTGGTGCCGCTGTAGGTGTTGGCCCCGCCCAGCAGCCAGGTGCCGGTGCCGGATTTGAGCAGGCTGGTTTTGCCGTTGCCGTTGTCGCCCAGGGCGGCGGAGAGGGTGTTGTTGCCGGTGCTGTTGCCGGCGAGGGTCAAGGTGCGGGCCGCATCCGTTCCCGCCAAGGTTGCCGAACCCGAGAGTGTGAGCGCACCGCTGCCCGAGGCATCGAAGCCGCCACCGGCGGTGCCGATCGTGTAGCTGCGGTCGGTGGATTGCGCGGCACCGGTGTAACGCAGGGTGCCACCATCGAGCACGAGATTGATATCGGCATTGGTCGATGCGCCGATGGCGCTGTTCACCCCGCCGTTGGCGAGCGTGGCCACGGACAGAACTCCTCCGCGGATCGTCGTGATGCCGGTATAGGTGCTGGTGCCGGAAAGGATTTGGCTGCCGCTGCCCCCTTTGATGATCGAACCAAGCCCGGAAATGATTCCGCTGAAGGCGGTCGAACTGTTATCGCCGCCGGTGGTCAGGTCGCCGCCGCTGACGATGATGTCGCTGCCCAGGGTGACGGATCCGGCGCCGGCCAGTGAACCGATCGTCTCGTCGTTGTTGTTGAGATCGAAGGTGGCGCCCGTGGAAATATTGACAGCCGAGACATCGCCGAGGCGCTCGGCGGCACCAAGTTGAAGGGTGCCGCCTTGGATCAGGAGCGGACCGGTGGTGGAAACCAGACCCGAGATAATCAGCATGCCGCCGCCATCCTTGCTGAGTCCGCGCGTGCCGCCGGATTCCGCTAACAAGCCATTCAACGTGAGGATCGAGCCGGTGTCCACCCGCACGGTGCTGTCGCTGGCGAAGGTGATGCCGCCGTTCCAGACATTCTCGCCGGTCTGGCTGCGGAACGCGCCATTGCCGCCGAAACCGGAGCCGTTGAGGGTGAGCGGTTCGTTGCCGATGGCCAAACCGGATGCCGATTGGAGCAGCAAGGTCGCGCCATCCGCGACCACCGTGCCATCACCGCTGCCGGTGGCACCCAGGGCCGTCGTGTTATCGACTTGAAGAATGCCCTGGCTGATGGTGGTCGCGCCGGAATAGGTATTGGTGCCCGATAAAATCAGAGTGCCGACGCCGCTTTTGTCGAGGGCTGCGGCCCCCGCAGTGCCGGAAACCACACCGGACATCGTGGTGGTGCCGCTGCCGTTGACGGTCAGCAGCGAGCCGCCGAGATTGGCCGCGCCGCCGAGGACGAGGCTGCCGGAGCTGGAGGTGATGGTGGTGCCGCTGCCGAGCGTGACATTTCCGGCCCAGGAATTGGTGCCGCTGTTGTTGACGAGGGCCCCGCCGCCGGAGATTCCGCTGCCGGTGAGAGCGAGGGCTTTGACACCGACGGGAATGTTGTTTTCCAGCGAGATGGCGGCACCCGCGGATACGGATACCGAACCGGTGGTTCCCAAAGCCGCCGACGAACGCATGATGATGCCGCCGCCCTGGACCGCGGTGCTGCCGGTGTAGGTGCTGTTGCCGCTGGCCGTGAAATTTCCCGTGCCGGATTTCACCAGCCCGCCGGTGCCGGTTAGGACGCCGCTGAACGAGGAGGAAGTCGCGCCGGTGGTCAAGGTGCCGCCGTCCAGGGTGACGGCACCGCCGCCCGCGAGGCTGGAGACGAGGGTGGCGTTGCCGTTGAGAAGAAACACCGCGCCGGCCGCGACGGTCAGGTCGGTGCTGCCGCTCAAGCGGTTCACGCCGCCCATCGCCAGGGTTCCCTCGTTCACCAAGGTGGCACCGGTGTAGGTATTTGCCCCGGAAAGCGTGAAGGTGGTGGCCGCGCCGGATTTCGTTAGGCCGCCGGTGCCGCTGATGATGCCGGAGAAGCTGCTGCCGCTGCCAGCTCCCGTCGTAAGGGTGGCAGTGCTGAGGGCTACATTTCCCGCTCCGCCGAGCGAGCCGATGGTGTCGGAAAACCCGGCGAGATCGAAGGAGCCGCCGCTGGCGAGGGTAAGCGCGGAGGCGTCCGGGATGACGTTGGCCAAGCCGAGGCGCAAGGTTCCGCCGTTGATGACCGTCGAGCCGGTGTAATTGCTGGCGGCGGTGAGGACGAGCGCCCCGCTGCCGGACTTGGTCAGGTCGAAGGAGCCGCCGATCGCCCCGGCCCGCAGATCGGCGGTGGTGGGATTGAGCGTTCCGGTGCCAGTGAGCGTGATGCTGGAAACCTGCAAGGCGGCCGAGCCGTCGCCGGTGACGGACAGGGTCCGGGATCCCAAATCAAGGTTGCCCACGGTGTGGGTGACGCTTCCGCTTCCGCTCAGGCGTGAAACCCGGAGGGTGCTGTCATTCAACATCACCAGGTTGTTGTTATACGCGGTCGAGGCGTTTTGGGAAAGCGACAGGCTGCCGCCGTTGAGCTGGACCACGCCACTGCC
>JAYWDF010000703.1:0-4245 GCA_043779985.1 Akkermansiaceae bacterium
AAAGCATCATGAAACTGGAACTCTACAAACACGCGGTGATTGCCATCGACCTCCCGGACCTCGGCTTGAAGCGCGGTGATCTGGTCACCGTGGTGGAGGAACTGCAAGCTCCCGATGGCGAACCCGGCTACGCGGTGGAAGTTTTCAATGCGCTGGGTGAAACTCTCGACGTCCACATGCTGCCCGCCACCGCGCTCGAACCTGCCAGCCAGGACGAAATCCTGTGCGTGCGACGTGTCGAGTCGGCCGCATAGGAGATAAATGCGCCTCCCCCGGGACCGCCGACGTCCTCATCGGCCAGCCCATGAATCGCCAAAGAGGAGCTACGACACTCATGTCGTAGGGTAAAAGGGAACGTCAATGAGCAGGAACGTCGCGCAGGCCATTGGCTTCGCTGCCGCAAACACCATAGGAGTGTGGTGCCTCCTTATTGGCGCGAAGGGACGCAAAGCCCCGCTGATAGCTCCACCGACCGCATAGCCGCCGCCAGCAAACACCTCGCGGATTCAACCCAAGGAGCGGCGGACTCCGATCCGCCGAGGTCCATGGCTCGCCGATGAAATGCGGTCCACCTCGCACCATCGTCACTTCATGGACTCCGGCCGATAGGAATGCCGAGCAAGCGATCGCGAATTTTTGGGAATCGTAACGCGCAGCAGCATGGCCGAAGGCAAGCCGCCGCTCCTTGCGGGACTCTCACGCACACGCTACGTAACTGCCATATCTTCAGTTCTTCACTCCACGGCCGTGGGCTGGCACTCTTGACCAATGGCCGCGCTCTGCGGGTGCTTCCCGCTCTTCCTGAATACCGTGTCCTCCCTATCGGCCTCATCATCGGTGACACACGCTCCCTTCTCGTCCCTTGCAAGCTGCCCCCCCCGCGATCGCGTAGGGCATCTTTTTGGTGGTTGCCGGTCCCGTCTTGACTGATAGAAGGTTGAGTTAGTGAATCGCCTTGCCCGCTGCTTTTGTCTCCTGATCGCATTGTCCAGTATCTCCGGTGCTGAAGACTTGCTTCAGCTTGGGCTGAAAAGCGCGTTAAACACCTTAACTCCGGTGCCCGAGGATGCGGCCCGAGCGGCAAGGGTTACCGCCGCCGGGATGTTGGAACGCTATGTGAAACAACAAAGCCAGAATCACCTCTGTCAGTATTCCCCGGTTATGGCAGAAAGCTGGGTGGAGTTGAATGGATTGAATCTCTCACGTGTCACTTACGAGACCGTATCCGAAGCCGACAGAGCCAATGGAATCCAGCAGAAATTCTCCGTCATCGTGGACTGTGGATCGCATCGAACGAGGAAGACCGGAGCCTCCTCATGGTCTCCATGGGTGAACGGGTTGCCCTTGTTCATGCCGGCAGCCATTGCCATCGAACAAGCCGCCAACGGGCAATGGACGGCGGCCGAGTCCACGCTGAAATATTTCAATCGGATCGGCTCCGGGCGCCCCGCTATCAATCCATTACTGGGCGCGGGCGGACTCCCGGCAGGGGTGAGTCGGACTATCGTGCGGGCAACCGCTTCGACGCCACCCGCCCCCGTGCCACTCGCCGCTCCGCCCACCTTCACCATAACTCCGATTCCATCGCCAGCCCACGCGCCACGCTCGCGTGCCTCCGCTCGGGGTCCATTGCCGTCCCGTCCCACGACAGCGCGGCAGGACAGGAGGGATGTACAGAGCAGTGCGACAGCGCCCAGCCCGCCAGCCATTTCATTCGCCAATCTCATACCGTATTTCATCGCAGCGATTGTTGCCATGTCGGTCCTATCCCCGATTGTCAAAAAATCGAAGCGCTCCTCGCCAGCCCGCCGCAAACCGGACCAGGCGGATAGAAAGTCCCCGCCTCCGCTGCCGAGTCGCAGCGGCGGCATCCTTCCTCCGCCGTGGCCCGTGGTTTTCCCCGCCCCGGCGCGAAACCCACTCGACCTCATCCAACGAACCGACAACCTACTGACACCCGCCGAGCTCGCGTTCTTCGCCGTTCTCAAGCCCCTCATTCACTCTTCCTATCACCTCTCCTCCAAGGTTCGCCTTGCCGACTTGTTCAATGCCGCGCAGGGCCCCGGCTGGCAAACGGCGTTCAACAAGATCGTCGGCAAGCACATCGACTTCGTCGTCACTGACTCCGCCACCAGCCGGATCTTGTGCGGGATCGAGCTGGACGACAGCTCGCACGCCCGCCCGGACCGCATCCAGCGCGACGACTTCGTCAACGAGGTCTTCGCCCGCAACCAGCTGCCGCTCCTGCGCGTCCCCTTTTCCTGGACCTATTACCCAGCCGGACTGCGGGCCGAACTGGAGAAAGCCGGGCTCGCTGTCGCCGAAGCTTGAATTCGCCCATCGAAAACAATCCGCTGACTCCGATCCATGCCGAATGGGTCTTATGCGGCAGGCACTGACACTCCCGCACTCACATTCTAGCAACCTCCCCTCCGATAAAACACCATGGACGCAGAGACGATACTCAAGGATGCCTACGACGAGGTTCTGAAAAAAATCGGCAGGAACCTGTTGGCTTTCCAAATGGCGGAACAAATCCTCAAGGAACTTCTGAGGCTTGGTGGTTTCGCACGGCGCTCAAGCGCGCCGGAGGAATCCTTTGGGGAGATTGCGGAACGCGCCAAAAAAATGACCTTGGGCGGCCTCACGACTCTGTTCACAAAGACACACTGCTCGGACCGTGCTCCGGTTTTTCCCGAACTACCCGAGAATTCCACTGACGGAATGATCGCAATCAGTTTCGCCTTCAAGCTTGGCGAGCATGGTTTGGCGGCGCGCCGGGAATCCTTCGCCACCCTGGTGGCAGAGCGCAATCGGCTGGTTCATCACCTCCTGCCCGAGTTCGACCGGGACTCGCTGGCGAGCTGTCAGGCGGCGGCGGCCGACCTCGACCGGCAACGAGAATTGGTGCTCCCCGAAATCAAGTGCCTGCAGGAGAACTATCGCTTCGTCTCGCATGAACTAAGCAACCTCGCCACGTTCATGGCATCTCCCGAGGGTATCGACTTTATGAGAGTTCCCAGCCTCCAACAACACCCTCTCATCGAGGAGTTCGCCGCTTTCGCGCGAGACAATCCGGCACCCGCCGACTGGATCTCATTGAGCGCGGCGGCTGGCCGCATCGTCGGCTTCTCACGCGACGAGATTTCCGCAGTCTGCGAGAGTTTCAGCCAGAAGTCGCTCACCGCTCTGATGATCGCCAGCCAACTTTTCGACATCGAATTTGAACTTACCAAGACCAACAGCCACCGGGTTCTTTATCGGCTAAGTCAGGGGGCCGGATCTTCCAGTTCAGATGGAAATCCCCCACCGTCCACAGCGCCGACCGCGACAAGTGATGCCTGACGCGAAGCGGATGCGCTTCTTGCCCCTCCTGAAAAGCCTGGCCGGCTTTCCAGTGCACGGATTCAACTCAAGGGTTCTCACTCCCCCGCCATCCCTTGCGCGTCGCGCTGCGCCACGAGCATCTCGATGATCCGGCCATAGTCCGCTGCCATTCCCTCCGCCTCTTCCAGGTCGTCGCATTCCTCGCAGACCGAGGCATCTCCCGGCTCTTCACCGCGCAGCAGCATCGCGGTTTGCTGCCACGCCTTTTCGCGGACGCAGAGGCCGTCAATGATTTGGTCAATATAAGCTTCGCTCAAAGACAGTTGGATGATCTTGCTCATTGGATGCGCTTCTTGCCCCTCCTGAAAAGCCTGGCTGGCTTTCCAACGCAAGTCCGGAATAGCGTCGGTCATGGCAACCGGCAATCGCTGGACGCGGGACCAGCTCCTCATCGTCCTCAATCTCTACCACAAACTCCGCTTCGGGCAGTTCGATGGGAAGCAGCCAGTCATTGTCGATCTCGCCAAGCGCATCGGCCGCACACCGGGTGCGGTGGCGATGAAGCTCAGCAACCTCGCATCGCTGGATCCCGTCCTTCAACTACGCGGCATCAAGGGGCTCGCAGGAGCCAGCAATCTCGACCGCGCCATGTGGGAGGAATTCCACGACAATCCCGCCGATCTCGTCCCACTCAGTCAGGAGCGCTTCGACGCCTTGTTCACTGAATCCGAAAACGAATCCACCGAAGTCATCCCGGGCACCGGTATCCGGCGGATCAAACGCCCGCCAAGTGGAGAAACCGAAATCACCCGGATCACCAAGCAACGCCGGGGCCAGGACTATTTCCGTGAGATCGTCCTCAACAACTACGGCAACCGCTGCGGACTCACCGGACTTCCCGTCCGCGAACTTCTCATC
>JAYWDF010000704.1:0-4244 GCA_043779985.1 Akkermansiaceae bacterium
CGAGTTCCCCGCGGGGTTTTGGGTCGGCCCACAAGACAGCGAGAATCAAAGGCAGTGTCCCGCTGCTTGAAATGACCGTGCCCTCGTCTCCATCAGAAACACCTTCGATCACGGACAGCAGGAAAAGCAAAACCCACATCGCGAGAAACAGGTAGCGCAGCCAAGCGAGCCACCCCTCGGGCTTCCTGTACCCGATCGTGTCGGGCAAGCGATGGCGTGCCATGAGAATGATGAGGATCACGCCCGGAACCACACAGCCGATCACTGATGCGAAGATTTCCGAAAAAAGCGGAATCGCCACGCTGTCTCCCCATGAGGGATAGTCGAAACGTCGTTGGCGGAGCATATAATACCAGTAGGCCCCTGGGATGCGGATCGCCCAGAGGCCGCACCAGCTTGCTAGAAAAAAGGCCGCCCGCCGTTCCAACTTCATTCGTTCGTAACATCTCCAGAGTCCGAGAGCGAGCAGGATGCCCGCTCCGAGTGCTGCCAAGCCGCGCCCGAGGTCAGAGAGTTTCTTATGAGGCGTCTCGAAGGTTTTCAACTGATCATACCACTCGCGGAATCGCACGTCGCGGGCCTTTTCCTGCAGCTCCAAGGACAGTCTCCCCGGCGCGCCGGGATCGCTGTAAACGGGCAGCGATTCGCCATAGATCGCCATCGCGGCACCTCCGATGATACACAGGACCGCCACGATGATAGACGCTCGGACCGCGCGGCGGATCCACCGGGGTGAGCTGGATCCTGCGTCGGTCGGGACTTGATTCATTTCCAAATACAGCAGCCTCCCGAGCCCTCACCAAGCACCGACTGGCCAGGCTTGGACCGCGACACAACAAGGCCGGAGAAACGCGGGGTCTCTCCGGCCAGGGGGATTCAGAACGCGGGTCGCGATCTTACTTGTGCAGGATCTTCGCGACCTTCGGCGCGCGCAGGCGATGCGGTTCCGGAATGTCCGAGCCGAGCAGAGGACGGCAATAGTTTTTAAAATCCTCGGTCACCCCGTTGCCTGCCGCGTTGATGAAATTGTCCGGCATGTGGCGGGTTTTTCCGGCGACCTTCGCGATGTCTACCAGTTCGTAATCCACGCTGTAGTTGAGGACCGGGCGCTTGATCACCACCGAGCCGTCCACGTTGTCCCACATCGCGAATTGCACGGCTTTTTCACCGACTTCACGCGCTTCACGCGCGTCGCGATCCGACTGAATTCCCATGAAGGAGCGTTGCAGATAACCGAAAGTATCGGAACGCACCCGCTTGATGCCGAGTCCTTTGCGGATCTCGTTAGAAAGCAGGTCGCCGAGCGCGCCGGTGCCCGAGAGCTGGAGATTGCCATGCGAATCGCGCTCCTCGGTGCCGAGCAGCTTGGTGATCATCGCGACGCCATGCGGGTCGGAAATCCCTTCGGAAACGGCGATGGTGCAGAGGCCGTGCTTTTTGTAAACGCGCTCCACGTCGGCGAGGAACTTGTCCATTTCGAAATGGCGCTCCGGCACATAAACCAAGTGCGGGCCGTCATCGACATACTTCTGGGCCAGCGAGGACGCGGCGGTGAGGAATCCCGCGTGGCGCCCCATCACCACACCGATGTAGACGCCTTGCAGCGCCCGGTTGTCGAGGTTCACCCCGGAAAACGCCTGGGCGACGAAACGCGCTGCCGAGCCGAAACCCGGGCAGTGGTCGTTTTCCTCAAGATCGTTGTCGATGGTCTTCGGAATGTGGATGGCGCGCAGCTCGTAGTTGGCTTCCTTCGCCTGCTCGTTGACGATGCGGACCGTGTCGGACGAATCATTGCCGCCGACGTAGAAAAAGTAGCGGATGTCATGCGCTTGCATCACCTTGAACATCCGGGCGCAGTAATCTTCATCCGGCTTGTCGCGGGTGGACAGCAGGCCGGACGACGGGGTGCCGGCCACTTGTTCCAGGTTGTGGGTCGTTTCACGGGTAAGATCGACGAAGTTTTCATCGATGATTCCGCGCACGCCGTGGACCGCACCGTAAATGGAGGTCACCTGGCTGAACTTGCGGGCTTCGAGGGCGACGCCGACGATACTTTGGTTGATCACGGGAGTGGGGCCACCACCCTGTGCGACAAGGACTTTACCTTCTAAACGATTGCTCATGGGGCGGCGAGAATTGACGATTCATCAGGAGATGCAAGCCTTGAAAATCGGCTCCCGGTGATCTTAGCGCCCCTGACTGGCGTTCAGAGTCACACCCGGATGGGTAGCACGAAGAATGCCATGCCATGACGGAAGAATTCACGCTGCAAGCCGAACACCGTGAAATTGTGTAACAGCCGGGTAATATACGTTTCCTGTTCGAAAACCAACTGTCCGCCGAAGAATGTCGAGTTCGGATAGGTCTCCGCAAGCTCGCGCCCGATCGAGGACGCGGTGGTAACGATTTCAGGGCCGACCACACTGCGTGACTCCGCTTGGAATCCGCGCGCCGTCATGCACTCGGCATATTTCCGGACATCGTCGCTCACGTTCTCCTCGAGGTGTGTGATCTCCTCTGCGCCTTTGAAGTTTCCCGCATCTACCACGCCGATTTCCACAAACACGAAATTCTTATATACACCGGGAAACATCCGCACGATTCCCAGTGTGGTGTGGACTCCCAAGCCGTTGAATCCGTTCACGAAAATCACCGCCGTTTTCGCTTGAGGATCGACGGTGGCTATCTCCCGTCTCATTGTCCTGCCCTCGGAGCGGAACACTTCCACTAGATCGTCCAATCGCGCCAAATCCGCGCGTGTCTTCTGGTAATGGCCGCGGATGTAAAACGCTACCGCAATCAGAATGCCCGTCACCACAATGGTGATCCAGCCGCCTTCGTGGAACTTGATAATGCTCAGTGCGACAAGGATCGTGGCCGTTAGGGTGAATCCCACGGCATTGATCGCGAGTTTGTGCTTCCATCCGGATTCTGTGGCGCGGTCCTGCCACCAGTGGCGAATCATGCCGAGTTGGCTGAGGGAGAAGGTGATGAAGACGTTGATGCTGTATAGAACGACTAACAAAGCGACCGATCCCTTCGAGAAATAGATCAGGATTAAGGCGGCACCGCCCATCAGGTTGATCCCGTTGTGGGCCACGAAGCGGTCGCTAAGCGCAGCGAAGCGTGCGGGGAACCAGCGGTCCAAGGCCATGTTGGCCAGGACACGCGGTCCGTCGAGGAAACCGGTTTGGGCAGCGATGAACAAAAGCACCGCAGCCGACGCCATCGAGACCACCACGAACGCCTGTCCAGCACCATGAGGCCAGGTAGCGGTGATTTGACTGAACAAAATGGCATTGAGCGTACGCCCGTCCTCCGGTTTGGTGTGAAACAACAGATAAGAAAACAGCAATCCGCCAACCATCAGCGCCAGCGAGACACCCATGTAGAGCATTGTGCGCTTGCCGGTGGCCACCCGCGGTTTCCGCAGGATCGGCAATCCGTTGCTCACCGCCTCGATCCCGGTATAACTGCCAGCCCCCAAGCTGTATGCTTTCAAGAGAAGCAGCAGAATACCTGCGGTTCCTAGACTGTCGTGGGACCGTCCGAGCTCTCGTCCTGTGCTAACCATGATTTCCGGGACGTTGCCTATGTGGGTGTAAAATCCGTAGATGATCGCGAAACCGTGGGTCGCCAGAAACAGAAAAAATACCGGAGCCCATACCATCACGGATTCCTTGACGCCGCGCAGGTTGAGCACCGTTAGCAGGACGGTCGCGCCGAGTGCCACATGCATTTTCCACGGCAACCAATCCGGCGGGAGCACCGAGAACAATTGGTCGGCACCGCTGGAGATCGACAGCGCGATAGTCAGCACATAGTCCACGATCAGCGCGCATCCGGACACCACGCCCGCCGCCGGGGATAACAACTTGCTCGCCACCAGATACCCGCCGCCGCCGCCGGGGAAGGCGGCGATGATTTGCGAATAGCTCGCGCAAATGATGATGATGGTCATTACCGTTGCCAGCGCGATAAAGGGTGCCAATGCCATGTGCGCACCGAGCGCGCGGATCGATTCCTCTGGACCATAGCATGACGAGGAGAGCCCGTCGGACCCGAGACCGACCCAGGCCAAGACGGCTACCAAAGACATTTTATGGAAAATTCCGTGGTCCGAAATGCTGCGGGCTTTCCCGATGAAAATATGTTTGAACCAATTGCCCCGTTTGTCTGATGAATTCATGTGTGATGTGTTTGTGCATGGGCACGGTTTGCCATAGGCATTCCGTTCCATTGCC
>JAYWDF010000705.1:0-4239 GCA_043779985.1 Akkermansiaceae bacterium
AGTAACAATGGCACCATCAACAGCTCCACTGTGTGGACCTATTTCTCGTTCCAGCAGGATACCGTCTCGCCCGCGGGAGATACTGGAAATTTCGCCGACTACCCGACGCTCGCGGTGGATGCGAACGCCGTCTACATGGGCATCGCAGTCTTTACGCCTGCAGGCAGCTATCGCGGTACCTCAGCGTTTGTGATTCGGAAAAGCTCCATCCTCGGTGCCGGCCCGATCGTGGTCAGCGCCTTCCGCGCTCTAACGACAAGCTCCGGTGGAGCGGGACCCACCACCCCCCACGGTGCGGACAACTACGATCCCACCGCGACCGAGGGGTACTTCATCGGAACCAACAACAACTCTAATGGAACCTTGATGATGCGCCGGGTGAGCAATCCTGGCGGCACTCCGACTCTCTCAGGAAATATCTCGATCACAGTGCCCGCGACGCTGCCACCGATATCCGTGCCCCACCTGGGGAACACCAATGGCACCAATGGCCAGCTCGATCCCATCGATGACCGCCTGATGGCGGCGCATGTGCGCAATGGCAGCTTGTGGACCTCGCATGCCATCGGTGTGAACAACACCGGGGTATCCTCCGGCACGGTGACCCGCAATGGCGCGCGGTGGTATGAATTGTCCAATCTCAGTGGCACGCCTACCGTGGTGCAGTCCGGGACGCTCTTCACATCTAACACAACTAATATCACTACCGACCGCAACTATTGGATCCCCACCGTGATGGTGTCAGGCCAGGGTCATGCCGCGCTGGGCTTCAGCACGGCGGGCACCAACGAATATGCGAATGCCGCGACGGCCGGCCGGCTCGCTACCGACAGCCTTGGCACGTTGCAGGCACCATTGCTTTATACCAACAGCACGACGGCCTACAATCCGAGCGCGGACCCCGGATCCTCCAGTGGCCCGAGGCGCTGGGGAGACTACTCCATGACGAGTCTCGATCCCTCGGACGATATGACCATGTGGACTGTGCAGGAATTTTGTAGCTCCACCAATACTTACGGGATCCAGGTCGTGAAACTCAAGGCACCCGCCCCCGCGACGCCCCTGGCTTGCAGCCCGTCGTCGGTGGGTCTCGGTGCGACGAATGCAACGGTGGTCGTCAGCGGCACCAGCACCAGCGGCTCCGGATTTTATGATCCCGGCAGCGGCTTCACCAACCGCCTCGTGGCCAGTGTGGGTGGCACCGGCGTGACGGTAAATTCCGTCACTTACACCGATCCGACCCACATCACGCTGAACCTCACGGTTGCAGCGAATGCCACGACCGGTTCGCGGACCATCACGGTGGTCAACCCGGATTCGCAAAGTGCGGCAAGTGCCAACGGCATCCTAACGATCGGCTCGCCCGCGCCGAGCCTGGTGGCTGCGGGCTCTTCGTTGGTGGGAGAAACCAGCGTGCCGACCAACGCGGCGCTTGACCCGGGTGAGGTCGTGACAGTGAACTTCAGCCTGCAAAATACGGGCTCTGCCAGCACCACCGCGCTGAGCGGCACCTTGCTCGCGACCGGCGGCGTGAAATCTCCGGGCGCTGCGCAAAGTTATGGCGCGCTCACCGCAGGCGGAGCCGCGGTCACCCGCCCGTTTACCTTCACGGTGGACTCCTCGCTGATCTGCGGCACCCCCATGACCGCGACACTCCAGTTGATGGACGGGGCCGCGAACTTAGGCTCGGTCACCTTCAGCTTCACCGTCGGCGCGCTTGGCACGTTGCTCACTCAGAATTTCGACAGCACCACCGCACCCGCATTGCCCGCTGGCTGGACCACGACCACGAGCGGCGGTCAAAGCGCCTGGGTCACCTCCACCACCACACCGGACACGGCCCCGAATGACGCATTCTCGCCGAATGCCACCACGGCGGGTGTCAACGAGCTGGTCTCCCCGGTGGTTGTCTCGCCAACCCAGGTCAGCTTCCGGCACAAGTATGATTTGGAAAGCACGTATGACGGCGGCGTGTTAGAAATGAAAGTCGGGGCGGGGAGTTTCACCGACATCGTGACGGGAGGCGGAAGCTTCACCGCGGGCGCCTACAATGGGACCTTGAGTTCGAGCGCAACGACCAACCCCCTCGGAGCGAGTCGCGCCGCATGGACCGGGACGATCAGCAGTTATGTGACGAGCACCGCGACCTTGCCCGCGGGCGCAGTGGGTCAGAATGTCCAACTCCGCTGGCGCTGCGGGACCGATTCGAGTGTTGGAAATACCGGGTGGCGGCTGGATACGATTACTGTGGGCGGGTGGAGCTGTGTCGCTTGTCCTGCCAACCTTGCGGTGTCCGCCACCGCCTCGCGCAATCCCGTTCTCACCAGCCAGAATCTGGTGTATACGATCTCCGCGATCAATAACGGTGGCAGCCCCGCCAGCGGTGTCACGCTTGCCGAGACCCTTCCATCGGGAGTGAATTTCATCGCCGCCACCGCGACTCAAGGCAGCTACACGCAAGCGGGTAGCAATCTCAACTGGACGCTTGGCAGCATCCCTAGCGGAGCCACCGTCACCCTTACCGTCACGGTCAAAGCCACGGCCACCGCCACGCTCACCCACACCGCGGTCATCGCCGGGGACCAAACCGATCCCGTCACCGCTAACAATACCACCAGTCTCAGCACCAGCGCCCTCCTGGACACCGACGCGGACGGCATCCCCGATGCTTATGAAAGCGCGCACGGACTCAATCCGAACGATCCCTCGGACGCCGCGAAGGATCCCGACGGCGACGGTTTCTCAAGTCTTCAGGAATATCTCATCGGCACCGACCCCCAATCCCGTGCTAGCAGTTTCACGGCCACTGCCGCCCGCAGCGGAAATAACATCATCGTCAGCGTGGCAACCGTCGTCGGCAAAACCTATTCGGTCGAGTGGAGCAGCAACCTCAGCCAGTGGAATCTCCTCCAGGGCAATCTCAGCGGCACCGGTGGCATTCTCGCGGTGACCGACGTCGGTGGCGGCACGCTGCCGCGCCGCTTCTATCACGCCACGGTCCAGATTCCTTGATGCGATCCGCGGTCGTTTCACGCCGGTGCGGACGATTTGCAGTGGCATGACGGCCGGTTTCCGCATATCTCCCTTGGGTCGCAGGGCGAAATTTTCCCATGATTCCCGATCTCACACTCATCAAGGCCGGCACCGGTGTCCTCACGAAGGCCAACGACGGTACGCTCGACAAGGCCGCGCTCGTCCATCTCGTTTCGGCCATCGCCGGGCTGGTGAATGCCGGTCACCGCTGCCTGTTCGTCTCCTCCGGGGCCGTCGGTTCGGGGGTTTCCGCCTTTGGCCTCGCCGAATATCCCAAGGACACAGCCACCCGCCAAGCCTGCGCCGCGGTGGGCCAGGCGCGCTTGATGCAGACATATAGCAGCCTGTTTTCGAACTTCGAGATCACCATCGCGCAAGTGCTGCTCACTGCCGGCGACCTCGGCACCCCGGAGCGCGCGGGATATGTTTCAGACACACTCAACCGCCTTCTATCCGAACCGCGGATCCTCCCGATCATCAATGAAAACGACTCGGTCGCCGTCGAGGAATTGAAATTCGGCGACAACGACATGCTCTCCGTGCGGGTCGCGAAGCTCGCCGGTGCCAAGCGGATCATCCTGCTCACCAGCGTGGACGGCCTGCTCGATCCCGAAACCCGGCAACTCATCCCCGAGGTGACCGACATCGACAACGTCTTCCGCCACGTCCGCGAGGACAAGGGCCGCTTCTCCATGGGCGGCATGGCTTCGAAACTCGCCGCCGTGAAATTCGCCGTGGACGCCGGGATCGAGACCCACATCGCCCACGGCCGCCACCCCGAGCGCCTCGCCGGAATCGTCGCGGGGAACGGGATTTCCACGTGCTTTCACGCGGCAATCACCCCTTGAGTCTGTGCTAGGAAGCTCGGCGCGAGTGGCGGAAACAGGCGAGTCAGGACTATTCCGCCGTTTTGCGCCTTGCCCGCGTCCCTCATGCCGTGCGATGTTCCGCTCATGGATGAAATCATTTTTGAGGTGCATGAGGATGAGGTGGATGGCGGTTTGTCGCCACCGCCCTCGGCCATGCCATCGCGACTCAAGGTGATACCGTTGAGGAACTACGAGTGATGGTGCGAGACGCCGTGCATTGCCATTTTGGCGATGGCGAACCCGGCCCGATGCCCGGAATCATCCGCTACGACTTCCCATGAGCGCCCACCAGCTCCTTCCCTCCGGCTACGGCGACTGGCTGAAAGGCCTCAAATCC
>JAYWDF010000706.1:0-4210 GCA_043779985.1 Akkermansiaceae bacterium
CGCCCGAATCCGATGCACTGTCCAAAGCTCTGAAAAAAGCTGGCTTCAACTTTGTCGGCTCCACCACCCTGTATGCCTTCATGCAAGCCGTCGGCATGGTGAATGACCACGCCATCGACTGTTGCCGGAGAAATGTGACTTAATCGTAACGAATACGTCATCGCGTAATGGCAATGTGGCCGGAAATGGACTATTAATTCTCCTGTCGCCGCGAGCACCCCTTCCCCCCGAGGAGCAAACAGCGACAAAAACACTCCCCCCAAGTTTAAACCACCCCCCGGGTTTGAAAAGGCCGGCGCAAATCGAGTTTCCCACACTTCGATTTCCGCCGGCTTCTTTTTTGGAATCATTTTGTCGTGAAACTCCGTGAGGCGGAAAGCGCGAAGTTCTCTGGTTCATACATCGACTCGACCTTGGCGGGCGGAGCGATCGCTTGCCCGGCTACGGTGCAGCGGGCCAGGTAAGTGAGCGTGTAGGTCCCCTTGCGCCACACCTCATCGAGGAAAAACGAGGCGCGGTCGCTGCGCAGTTCGGAGTGGCTGACTTGCCAGTCGTTCTCGCTGGTGTTGATGCCGACGGCGGCGCGCTGGGACTTGAAGTCGGTGTTGACGGTTTCAAAAACCGAAGGCAGCGGGTCTTCGATGACGAGATACCGGGTGCGGTCCTTGGGCAGGGTGACCCGGAGCGCAACGCGGATGAGATCGCCGATTTGTGGTTCTGTCAGAATGGCGGCGGAGCCGTCGGCGTTGATGCGTTCGTAGACCCGGTCGATGGATAGTCCATTAGTCGCGACGGGCTGGGTCGGTGCGATTTTTGGTTTGGCGGAGATTTTCATGCGGACGCAGGCGCTCTGATCGGCGCTTATTGCGAGCTTGAGATCGGGTGTTAGTTTGAAAGAGCGGGTGGCGGTGGGCTGCTCTTCGGTCAGGTTGATGGTCTCGGTGCCGGTGGCGGTTTCAAAGGCGAGAGAAACGGGCGCCTCGCTGAGATCTTGGTTTTTCGCATACTCGGCCATTGCGATAAGGCTCCAGCCGTTGACCCAGGTGGTCTGCCAGTGGCCGTAGGGATTGCGCTCGTGGAGCATGCGGTCAAGGGCCTTGGTGGGTTCCGGGCCCTTCGGATCGATGAGGAGCCAAGCGATGAGATGATAAGCTTCATCGGCTGACCACGGCATCCAGTCGTCGTTCTTGAGCTTCAGGGGCACCTTGGAAGTGAGCACGGATTTGGCGAGCGCGAGATTCGCTTCATTGCCTTCTTCCTCCGCAGCGGTGGCGGTGGCTAGCAGGCAGCGGGCGCTCGGTGTTAGTTCGGCGATGCGGTCCACGAGCAAATTGCGGTAGGCGGGCTGCGGCGACCCGCCGAGCGCGAGGACCAGCAAGGCGCGGGCGTGACTTTCGAGGACAGACGCTGACTTCTCGTTAGCGATCCCGCGGAGGCTCTCGATGAGGTTTTTCGTGAGTGATTCGATGGCGGAGTCCGGGACGTTCGCGCCCTTTTCAGCGGCCATCATCAGCCCCATCCCCGCATAGGCGGTGGCCCATGGCGCGGATTCCTTGCCGCCGGGCCAGTAGGAAAACGAGCCGTCGGGGAGCTGCATGGACAGCAAGCGGTCGGCACCGGCTTGAATGGCGGCGGCGACTTTTTTCTGATCCAGTTTTGCGAAGCGGGGGATGACGGAACTCAGATTCTCCACCGTGAGCCAAGGGATGAGCGAGGAAGTGGTCTGCTCAACGCAGCCATAGGGATAGTGCAGGAGGAAATCCACCGAACCGGCCGCTTCGATGAGCGGAGAGCGGGAGAACTCGAGTTCGATCTCGCCGCTGCCGTCTAGCAGTCTTGAGTCGAGCTGGTCACGGAGGTTCTGACGGGTGCCGGCCTTGGTGAGGCTGACGAGCTTCGTCTGGCGGAGCAGGGGCATGGGATACTGGATCGGGAAGCGGGCTTCGACGGAATCTGATAGGCTGTGCTTGAGCCCGGCGGTCAAGCTGCCGTTGCTCAGGGAAACCGGGATCGCTTGCCAAGTGAGGACGGCTTCGCCGGTGCTGTCCGCGCGGGTCGGGAAGATGACGGTGGTGGAGGCACCGGCGGCGAGGGTGACCGTCTCGGTGGTCGAGCCGATGGCCACGGCACAGGGTGTTTCCTTACCGCTGGCGGTGCTGAATTTGATTTCCCAAGTGCCGCTGAAGGACGAGGCGTTTTGAACGAGGACTTGCGCGTTGAAGGTGTCGGCTTGGTTCGCGAAACGCGGGGTCTTCGGCTCGAGCATCAGATCCTTCTTCACGACGATGGATGACTCCACATGACCGAAGCGGGCAGCATCCTGATGGGCGATGGCGATGAGGCGGTAGCGGGTTAGTGTGTCGGGCACCTTGAAGGTGTGGGTGAATTTCCCCGTCGCATCGGTAAGGAGAGCGGGGGCCCAAGTGGCGCAGGGGTCGAAGTTTTTCCGCAGCAGGTCGGCAAGCTTGTCCATGTCGCCACCGCCGCCGATGAAGAAGCCTTTGTTGGAGAAATTCTGTTTCTCCGGGTCTTCGGAGATGAAGGTTTCGAAGGAGGTGCCGGTCTCCACATCGAGGATGCGGGGCTTGTAGAAGTAGTCCATGGGCTTCGGCGTTTCATAACCCATCACGGCGAGCGTACCTTCGTCTTCGGCGTAGACCGTGACCTCGGCCGCGGCGGCGGGTTTGCCATCGGCGAGCGTGACGGTGCCGGTGAGTGTCACTTCATCGCCGGGGCGAAAGGACGATGCTGCTTTTTCGCCTTTGGTAGAAATGGTCGTGGTGGCGGAATCGGGAGCGCTGGCGGTGAGGCTTACCCCGAGCCGGTCGCGCAGGTCCTCCACCATGAGCTCGCAATAGCCAAGTCGCAGCTGGGGCTCCTTGTGCTCGCGGCCGGATTCCTTAGCGCCCTTGATGATGAGGATGGAAACATAGGCGTTAGGCGCGTCCTCGGCGGTCAGCGGGATGTCGATGACGGGCTTGTCCGCCTTGAGCGCGACGAGGAAGGAGCGGAGCACTTTTTCCCGCTCCACGGTGACGAGCGCGGTGCCTGCAATCGGCGTTTTGACCACGATGACAGCGTCTTCGCCGGGTTTGAGCGTCGTCTTCGCCGGCTGAAGATTCATGCGGTTGCCATCTTCCATCGCCCACGGGAATTCATTGCCGCCAACGGCATAGAACGGCATGCGCGAGATGACTTTGGTGCCTTTGGCATCTACCGCTTCCGCCGTGACGAAATAAACGCCGCCGCTGGCCGGTGTGAATGGGATGCTGGTTGAAGGAGCCGAACCGGTGGTCGCAGGCTTCAAATCGAAGCCCTGTTTCAATTCTTCACGCAGAATGACCTGATCCTTCGTCGTGCTGCCGCCGCCTGCGATGGCGATCTTGAGCGTGTGATATTCCTGGCGCTCGACTTTGACATCGACATGCACATTGCCCGCTGCGGGTGCGCCTTTGGAATCAATCGCGACAACTTCAAGCTGGAGCGCCTTGCCCGCAGTGCCGAAATACTCGGGGCCTTTGAGACCGAGCAGGAAATTCGCACCGGGGACTTCAAACTCAGCGGCGGTGCTGATGGTCTGCTCGTTGATGTCGGTGACTTCGGCATTCACGCGCACACGCTGCGGCAACGCGGCACGATCTGCGGGCGGCTGCGGCATTTCGAGCGTGGCAGTGCCGTCGTCGGCAAGGAAGAGATCGCCATTCACGAACCACTCGTTGTCTTCAGCATCGTTGTCATGACCGGCGTAGTCGCCATCAGCATCGCGATCCTGCGCGTAGTGCGACCAAGCGGGCGCTTCACCAAAGTGATAGCGGCGATAGGACTCCGGCGGCTGGTAATCGCGCTGTGAGTTCGCGCTCCACTGCACCTTCGCCACGGAGAGCGCCTTGCCCATGTAGTAGTTCGCGCTGAGCGCAAGCTGGATGCGGTCGGGCTGGAACTTGATCGTCTTCGTGTCGAGCTTCACCTCGAAGGTATTCGGCTTGTACTCATCAATGCGGAAGGTCATGCCGCCACCATCGTCGCTCTGGCTGTTGGGATTGGGCGATTTGAGATTGATCGCGAGATCATACCAGCCTGCGGGGCCAGTCGGGAGCACGACATCATCCGCCCAGGCACCGCTGGCGGTGAAGGTGACTGGCTTGTCGATCACCACTCGATAACGCGGGTCGCGAATCACTAGACGGCCCTGCGCAGGCGCTTGATCGAG
>JAYWDF010000707.1:0-4208 GCA_043779985.1 Akkermansiaceae bacterium
CACATTGGTCAGCACGTAGCTGAGGAAGGTCGATTGCTGCAACGCCTGCTTGAATTCCGCAAAACCGGCCGGGTCCTCGGTCTTGAGTTGTTCCAGTGCCGAGCCCACGCCGAACCATCCGGGAAGGTAATATCGGGCCTGGGTCCACGAGAAAACCCACGGGATCGCCCGCAGATCGCTGATGGAAAAGCCCTTCTTGCCGGTGCGCCGCGCCGGGCGTGAGCCGATCCGCGAGTTCTCGAGCGCGTCGATGGGCGTGGCCTGGCGGTAGAACTCGATGAAGCCGTCGGTCTTGAGGAAATTCTGATAGGCGGCTTGGCTGGATTCTCCCAGTCGTGCCATGAAGCTCTCGCAGGGATCCTCGGTGGGTGGCAAATGGCGATGGTGGGCGGTGGTGACCGCCGCGCCGGCGAGCAGGAGTTCGAGATTGTAGGTGGCGCTGGCGAGATTGGCGTATTTCTCCGCGATCGTTTCGCCTTGCTCGGTCATGCGGAAGCCGCCGCTCATCGCGCCGGAGGGAAGCGCGGCCATGAACCAATGCGTCGGCCCGGCACCGCGGGAAATCGTGCCGCCGCGGCCGTGGAAAAAGCACAGGCGCACGGCGTTTTTCCGGCCGACGCGGGTGAGTGCCGTCTGCGCCCGCTGCAGCGCGAATTGCGCGGCGAGGATGCCGCAGTCCTTGTTGGAGTCGGAGTAGCCTAACATCACCTGTTGGCTGCTGAAGATCCCGGTGGCTTGGGAACGTTGCGTAAGCGGGTGTTGCAAAAACGCCTCTAGGATTCCGGGCGAGCGGTCGAGATCGTCCATGGTCTCGAACAAGGGGACGACTTGCAGCGGGCAAATCAGGCCCTCCGGAGTGAGCTCCATCAGACCCGCCTCGCGGGCTAACAGATAGACGCCGAGCAGGTCCGAGAGCTGCCGCGTCATCGAGACGATGAGCGAGCCAAGGCCCGCCGTGCCCCACTCGCGGCGGTGGCGCACCAGCACCCGGTAGCAGTCGAGCACGTCGTCCGCCTCGGTGCCCACCCGCAGGTCGTCATGCAGGAACGGGCGGGTGGACTTCAGCTCCGCATTGAGGAAATCCAAGCGCCGCTCCTCGGGCCAGGCGGGATAGTTTTCGCCATCCGCCACGCCCGCGGCGACCATCAACTGGCTGATCGCTTTGTCGTGGAATTCCGAGTTCTGGCGGATGTCGAGCGTCGCAAGGTGGAAGCCGAACATTTCTAACTTGTGTCGCAGCGGTCGGATTGCCGCTTCTTCCAGCAGGTGGCAGCCCGCTTCCGCCAGGGTTCGCGAGAGGAGATTCAAATCATCCGCAAGGCAGGCGGGATTCCGGTAGCCGGGCCGGCCCATGGTTTGCTCGTGCAGTCGCAAGGCCATCAACGCAGTCATTTGCCGCCACGGCTCCTCAGCGTAACGGTCGAGAATTTCCGCGATGCCGCTGCTGCCCTCCACCAAGGAGAGCAGGTGATCGATGCGCGCCTGGAGTGCCGGTGGCACCGGGGTGAGGTAGCGTGAAAGCGTGAGTTGTGACCCGAGTTCCCGCAGCTCGCTCTGGAGCAGTTTGAAGGCGGACTCGCGCAGCGTCGCGAGCGTCTTCTCGGTGACCGCGGGCGTGACTAACGGGTGGCCGTCGCGGTCGCCGCCGATCCAGGTGCCGAATTTCAAATGCGGGATATTCCCTGCCGAGCGCAGCATTTCCAGCGGCAGTCCGGCATCGCGCCAAGCCTCGGTGAAGTGCAGGTCCAGCCGGTTGATCGCCGAGGGGAAAAGGTCGCGCAGGTAATGGGTGGCGTTCCGCAGCTCGCTGGTGATGTCCGGCCGGACGAGGTGGATTTCCGCCGTGCGCCAGAGGGTCTCCAAGGTCGTCACCACCCGCTCGCGGATCCGGCGGCGTTCGCGTCCGGTGTATTTCGGAAATTCGTTTCTCACCATTTCGTCATACAACGCGCGGTGGCGCTCGCGGATGCTTGAGCGCTTGGCCTCGGTCGGGTGGGCGGTCAGGACAGGTTCCACCTGCACGTCGCGCAGGACTTCGAGGATTTGTTCCGGGCTCAGGCCGATCGCCCGCAAGTCGCGCAGCGCCTGCGGCCACAAGCCGCGGATGGATTCCGCGCCCAGGGCGTTTTCCCGGTCGCGGCGGATTTCCGCGGCCACGCGTTCCTCCACCATGTTGAGGAGTTGGAAACCGATCGAGTAAAGCTGGGGCAGGCCTTCGGGAGCGGCTCCGATTTCCGGCTCACGGCCGGACCAGGGCAAAAATGGCAGCAGCGCGGTCTCACCGGTGCTGATCAGGGCGTCCCGCAAACAACCGAGCATGTATTGCAGCCGCTCGTCGATCAGATCGAATCCTTCCAGCCGAAGCTGCTCGCGGGTGGGGTTGGCGGACTGATCTGTCATGTGTGCGGGAGGAAAGCATGATCCGCGCCGATTCGGAAAGGGGATAAATTTCCTCGATCCAAGACCCCGCGAGTCTTTTCGTTTCGCCTCACCTAGGCGTGACCACCCGTGCCGCGACTTTTCGCAAGATCAGCGGCGTCTCTGGATCTCGGAGCTAATCTTCCGCCCGCCATGACATCGAGCCATCTCCCCGGCCCGCCGGGAGTTTCTTGCCAGCGCCTTTTCCACCGAGGTCTTGGGTTTTGATGTCAAATCCACGCCGCAATCTCGCATGCGGGGGAATGGTTGAGCCGTAAAACCTGCGGAATATTCCCTTACGGCTTCGCCTCCGCGCCTGACCCATCACTCAGCAGCCAGCGCAATGCTTTTTCCTGCACCGACGGCGGAGCCAGTTGGTGGCCGCCCTCGAAGGCGTGGACGCTCACGACGCAGCCGGCTTTCCGGAGGCATTCGGCGTCAGGCTCGAGGTAATAGTTCGCCGCTTTGTCTTTGTCCCCATTGACCATGGCCACCCGCATGCCGGGGTAAGGAAGTTGATAGAATATTTTGCCACCGAGCCAGCCGCCATCGGCAAAGATCCCCGCCCATGGGCGGACGACCTGCGCCGAATAATGATAGGAGCGCCATGCCCCGCCGGACACGCCCCCCATGAACATCCGGTTCTCATCGTGAGGGACGGCGGCTTCGATCTGTGGCAGCAAGGCGGTGAAACATTCAAGCATCTCGGCCTCTCTGGCGGAATCATTGTCAGTATTCCGGAAGTAATCGAGGGACACCACCGTGATCCCGACGGCTGCGGCCGCCTCGATGTATTTGTAAATTGACCGGCGTCCGTTGCCGCCGGGGTGGAAAAGAATGAGCAGGGGAAGCTTCGTCCCCGTTGCGGCAGCGGGAGGATGGTAGACCGCATAAGCAGTCGTGTATTTCCCGGTCCCGGTGTGCTCGGTGACCGCCCCGCCGATCTTTGCCAGCATGATTCTCGCCTCCTCGTCCTGTTCCACCCATTGCAGAACCCACGCGCGATCGATGGTGGAGAGGTCCTGCTCGCCGATGCGCATTTCGGTTTGATCGGGCAGCCTCAGGGTCACGAGTTTCTTCGGTTCGTCGTAGGAAAGGATCTCCGCCTGTTGTTTTTCCCCGGAAGCCAAGGTCCAATCCCGCATTTGGTCGTTTGCTTTCGCGAGACTCAAAAGGCCGCAAAGCGCGAGAGGAAGAAGGAGGATTTTCATGATTGAATAAGGATTACACCGGATCTTCGACATTCCGGGGGTGCTGGCAAGACGAACTCTGACTAAACGACGGTCTCTTGGTAATCTTCTCGCTCTTCGCGGTATGGATCTGAAGCGATGGTGCGCGACCGCAATTCGTACAGGTCAGCGGATGAAGACATCGACTGGGAGGCAGTGGTGGATGAGGTAGCTGCCGCGGTCGTCGTGGTGCTCGGGTGGCTGGGTGTGGCCTTGGGAATCGGTGGCACGCGCCAGCAGCACGGTTTTGCCGGGGTCGGCGGGGACGAGCCATGCGTATTCCCACAGCCGCCACGCATTTGGAACGGGATCCCCTAGCAGATGTGCGTCGTCCCAAGTCGCGCCGGCATCCGTGCTGACCTCCACCCGGAAGATCTCCGCTCCGCTGCCAGTCCACGCCGCGCCGTGCCGTGGACCCAGTATGGTTGGCCGCCGGGCACGGACTCTAGATAAATTATCATAGATAAATTATCAGATAAATTATTAAAAGTACCCTTGCAGAGGGTGGGTGGTTGGCCGTAGGTTGAGCGCGGCTGATGTTGTAAGACCGTGAATTTTGAT
>JAYWDF010000708.1:0-11618 GCA_043779985.1 Akkermansiaceae bacterium
CACAGAAAGTCATCGGCAGCGGCGCGCGCCTGACCGTGCTTCCGCGCGGCGGCGAGCTGCTCGCGCAGCTGATCGCCGGGCAACCGGAGTCATCCACAGGCGGCAAAAACCCGCCGCCGATCTCCAAAAGCTAGGATTTGGCAGTCGTGAAAATCCGAGCGAGGTTCTCCGGCAATGCTTCAGAAAATCTCCATCACCGTCCTTGCCCTGTTTTTCACGCTGGCGGGCGCTAACCATTTTTTCTCACCGGGCACCTACTTGCCCTTGGTGCCCGATTACCTGCCTTGGCACCTTCCGCTGATTTACCTCAGCGGTCTTGCGGAGATGCTGGGCGGGATCGGCATCCTTATCCCGCGCAGGCGGCGACTGGCCGGCTGGTGGCTGATCGCCGTTTTAGTCGCGGTTTTCCCCGCGAATATCCACATGTTGCTCCATGACGTGCCGCTGGGTGGGAATCATGTTCCCGCCTGGGTGTTCTGGGCCCGTCTCCCGCTGCAGGGAGTGATGATTCTCTGGGTGTATGGGAGCTGCGTGATGCGCAGCCGACCGCTCACATCTCTAGCAAAAGCCGCGCCGGGTTCTCAAGGCAATCCTTGATCCGGATCAGGAAGGTGACGGCTTCCTTGCCATCGACCAAGCGGTGATCATAGCTGAGCGCGAGATACATCATCGGCCGGATGACGACCTGGCCGTTGAGCGCGACCGGGCGCTGTTGGATGGTGTGCATCCCGAGAATCCCGCTCTGCGGCGGATTGAGGATCGGCGTGCTGAGGAGCGAGCCGTAAGTGCCGCCGTTGGAAATAGTGAAGACACCACCAGTTAGATCCTCGAGGGTGATTTTCCCGTCCTTCGCTTTCACGGCGTAGTCGAGGATGTCTTTTTCGATTTGGGCGAAGGATTTTTGATCCACATCCCGCAGCACCGGAACGAACAGCCCTTTTTCACTGCCGATAGCGATGCCGATGTCGTAGAAGTGATTCTCGATCACATCCGTGCCATCGATGCGACCGTTGATGCTCGGCACATCCTTGAGGGCCTGGGTGACCGCCTTGATGAAGAACGACATGAAACCGAGCTTCACCCCGTGCTTTTTCATAAAGCTCTCCTGGACGTCCTTGCGCAGATCCATCACCGCGGTCATGTCCACCTCGTTGAAGGTCGTTAGAATGGCGGCGGTTTGCTGGGCGTTGACGAGATGAGTGGCGATCTTGCGGCGCAGCATCGACATCTTCTTGCGCGTCGTCCGGCCTTCACTCACTGCCGCGGGAGTCACCCGCTCGGCGGGCGCAAGCGGCGCGGAGAAATCAGGCTTCACCACTGCGGGGGCTGCTAGTGGCGCGGGAGCTGCCACCGGAGTCGCTGCCACCGCAGGAGCGGAAGCGGATGCGGCGGGCCGCGCAACGGGTGCGGGAGCAGCAGCGGCGGCACTGGTCGTGATACTGGAATCAATCGTGGCGATGATCGCGCCGATGGAGACTTCCTCGCCTTCCGGCGTGATGATTTTCAAGCGGCCGGAGGCAGGCGCTTCGAGCTCGTTAGAAACCTTGTCGGTTTCGAGGGTCACGAGGACCTCGCCTTGGATCACCTGCTCGCCATCGTTCTTGCGCCACTTCGCAACGTTGGCGGAAGTAATCGATTCTCCGGCAGCCGGGACTTTCAATTCGACAATGCCACCGGAAACGGCGACCGGCGCGGCGACGGGAGCATTCGCCACCGGAGCGGCGGCGGCGGCGGCGGCGATTTCACCGGACAAGCGGGCGATCACGGTGCCGATCGAGACTTCTTCACCTTCCCCGACGAGGATCTCAAGCGTGCCATCGACTGCGGCTTCGAGCTCGTTGGAAACCTTGTCGGTTTCGAGAGTGACAAGGATTTCGCCCTTTTTGACGGCATCCCCGTTTTTCTTGTGCCAGCGGGCAACGTTGGCGGAGGTGATGGATTCGCCAGCGGCGGGAACTTTAACGTCGAGTGACATAATGGAGGTGGGTTGAGAGTTGGGAAAATCAATTCAGCGTTAGACTTCGAACGCTTGCGTGAGGAGGGCCTTCTGTTCGCGATAGTGCATCGCCTTGGAACCGGCGGCGGGACTGGAAGCCGTCCCCCGGCCGGCATAACGGATTTTATGGCCGACGGCCCGTTCGAGACGTGGGAAGATGTAGGACCAGGCTCCCATGTTCAGTGGTTCTTCCTGGCACCAGACGAAGTGCGAGGCGTTCGAGTACTGACTGATGATGGCCTCGACCATTTCCCGGTGGAATGGATAGAGCTGCTCGATGCGCACGATGGCCGCGTTTTCGATGCCTTTTTCCTGGCGGTGGGCCATGAGGTCGTAGTAGACCTTACCGCTGCAGAAAACGATCCGACTGACATCCGCCGAGTTGACGAAGATTTTCGTGTCGGGAAGGATTTCCTGGAAACAGGTGCCCTCCATGAAGTCGTAGGCTTGGGAGACGGCTTCGGGACGACTGAGCAAGCTCTTGGGCGTCATCAAGATGAGCGGCTTGCGGAAATCCCGGTGCTTCTGGCGGCGCAGTGCGTGGAAGTATTGGGCGGGCGTGGAGAAGTTCCCGACGATTAGATTCTTCTCGGCGCAAAGCTGGAGAAACCGTTCGAGGCGGGCGCTCGAGTGCTCGGGTCCCATGCCTTCATAGCCGTGGGGAAGCAGCATCACAAGGTCGCTCGGAGTCTGCCACTTGGACTCGGCGGAGGAAATGAATTGGTCGATGATGACCTGCGCGCCATTCGAGAAATCCCCGAACTGCGCTTCCCAGAGCGTGAGCATCGTTGGGTAGGACAGCGAATAACCGTAGTCGAATCCAAGGACCGCGAACTCGGAGAGAAACGAATTGTGAACACAGAATTTCGCCTGCGCCGGATCAATATTTTCCAGCGGGATGTAGCGCTCCCGCGTCTGGTAATCATAGAACACGGCATGACGCTGGGAGAAGGTCCCGCGCCGGCAGTCTTGGCCTGATAGACGCACCGGGGTGCCCTCTTGCAACAAGGAGCCGAAAGCGAGTGACTCAGCGAAAGCCCAGTCGATCGGGCCGCCCGTCGCCAGCGCTTCCGCACGCCGCGGAATGAAGCGCTTTTCAAGCGTCGGGTTCAGGTTGAAATCGCCAGGGATCGTCGTGAGCACCCTGCCGATATGCTGGAAGGTGTCGTGGCTGATTCCCGTGGGCACCGGAGCATGGGAATACGCCGGTTGGTCAACGCCGGTCGATCCACTGAAGGCAGTGCGATCGCCCGCTTCCTGCAGTTGGAGCATTTTCTGATAGCCCGCTTCCAGCTTGTCCCAGATCGCCGTTTCCAAGGCTTGGACATCCCCTTGGGAAATCACGCCCTGTGCGACAAGCTGCTCCTTGTAGATTTTTCCGAAGGTCGGGCGATCCGCGATTTTCTTGGCCACGATGGGCTGGGTGAACGCTGCTTGGTCAGCCTCGTTGTGCCCTTGGCGACGGTAGCAATACATGTCGAGAACGATGTCGCGGCCGAATTTCTGGCGGAACTCGAGCGCAAAAAGCGAGGCCCAGTAAAGCTCCATGGGCTCCTCGCCGTTCACATGGAGAATGGGCGCCTCGATCATTTTCGCCACGTCGGTCGCGTAAGCCGATGAACGCGCATCCGCCGGCGCGGTGGTGAAACCGATCTGGTTATTGATGATGAGATGGATCGTGCCGCCAGTGCGGTAGCCTTTGAGCTGGGAGAGATTGAGCACTTCGGCGACCGAACCTTGGCCGGCGAACGCGGCGTCGCCGTGAAGCAGAATCGGCAGCACTTGCTTGCGGTCGATTTCTCCACCTTGGCCTTCATTGAGGACGCGCTGGCGGGCACGGGCCTTGCCCTCGACGATGGAATTCACCGCTTCCAAGTGACTTGGATTTGCCGCGAGGCTGACACGGACCTTACCATCGGCAAGCTCGCGGATGCTTTCATAGCCGAGGTGGTATTTCACATCGCCATCCCCGGCGACCGTGTCCGGCTCGTAGGTGGGGGTGAATTCGTACAGCACGGTCGTGAGCGATTTGCGGACGAAGTTGGCGAGAATATTCATCCGCCCGCGGTGGGACATGCCCATTTCGATCTCCTTGACGCCGTGCGAGGGGCAGGCTTCGAGAAGCGCGTTGAGGATGATCATCGCGCCTTCGCCACCCTCATTGGAGAATCGCTTCTCGCCGAGGAATCGCTTGCCGAGGAAATTTTCAAAGGCCTCCGCCTCTAACACCCAGCACAGCGAGTTGAGCATTTTCTCAGGAGATTCCTCGTTGCGCACGGCGTGGGTCTCGATCCGCTCGCGCACCCAGTGCCGGACACTGGTGTTGTGGATGTGCATGAACTCGAAGCCGATCTTGTTCGAATACGTCGCCTCGAGCGCCGCCACCATCTCCCGCAGCTTCATCTTGTCACCATGGCGGAAAAACGAATTCCACACTTCACGGTCCAAGTCCGCCGCGGTCAGGCCGAATTGCTCGATATTCAGGCGGGGATTGCGTTCCGGGGGGTCGAGCGGATTGATGGCCGCCTGGGTGTGACCGAGCGTCCGGTAATTATAAATCAGGCTCACCACTTTGCCGAAAAACGCGAGATCGGCATCCGAGGCTGGCGCGGAACCCGCGGCCGCAGTCTCCTCCTTGCGCTTCACCTGGGCGGACCCGAGCTCAAATCCCTCAAAAAAAGCAGCCCAAGTGGCATCGACCGACTTCGGGTCCTCGCACCATGCGGCGTATTTTGATTCCAGTAAGTCTGCGTTCTGTAGCGGCGAAACCGAAGAGTTCATGAGAAATGGATAAAATGATGAGGCGGGCCCGGAAATTTACCGCTTGGCCCGCCGCGCACGGCACTTCATTAAGGGGCGCACTCCGCCGCGTCAACCGCGCAAGCGCTATTTTCACTGCAAAACACGGACCAGAAATCATGATCGAGGTGAATCAACTTACTAAGCGATACGCCCGCCACGAAGCGGTTCGCGGCATTTCCTTCTCCGTCGCACGCGGTGAGATCGTCGGCTTCCTCGGACCCAACGGCGCAGGCAAGACCACCACGCTGCGCATGCTCACCGGTTATTTGCCCCCCACTTCCGGCACCGCGACCATCGCCGGCCACGATATTTTCCGCGAATCCATCGAAGCCCGGCGGAAAATCGGCTACATGCCCGAGAATGTCCCGCTTTATGAGGACATGCGCGTCCTGGAATACCTGAAATTCCGCGCCCAGCTCAAAGGCCTCGGCAGCAGCGACACCCGCCGCCGGGTCGGCGAAGTCATCGACACCTGCGGCCTCGCCAACGTCCGCCGCAAGATGATCAAGACGCTCTCCAAGGGCTTTCGCCAGCGCGTCGGCCTGGCCGATGCCCTCGTCCACGACCCGGAACTGCTCATTCTCGACGAGCCCACCAACGGCCTCGATCCCAACCAAATCCGCCAGATCCGCGAGCTCATCCGCCAACTCAGCCAATCCCACACCGTGCTCATCTCCACCCACATCCTCTCGGAAGTGGAAATGATCTGCAACCGCGTGATCATCATCGACGGCGGGAAAATCAAAGCCGCCGACACCCCGGCCAACCTGGTCGGCAAAATGCGCGCCGCCGGCCGCATCCAAGTGGAGATCCAAGCCGATCCGGAAGTCGTCGCCGCCGCCCTCAACCGCCTCGACCACGTGAAAAAAGTCACCCCCGAGCCGCTCGATGGCGACTGGGTCCGCTACACCGTCTGGGTCGAATCCGGCAGCGACACCCGCGAGCACATCGCCAACCTCGCCTCACAATACGGCTGGCCGCTGCGCTCGTTGTTCCGCCACGTCGCCACGCTCGAAGATGTGTTTGTCGAGCTGACGCGGAAGGATTGATAGAAGCACGGACGCCAGGCCTTGTTTATTCTCCCAGCCCCTTCGCATAGATCTCGTTCTCCGTGAAAACGATGATCATCGGCCGGCAGCAGACTTCACAATCGTAGTCCACTTCCGCCGGCATCTCATCCGGGTGCGGCACGGCGACTTCAAACACTTCAAAACAGGTCGGGCAAGTGACTTCGGCGAGTTCCATGGCGGGACTATAACGACGATTTCCTGTCGCCGCGAATCCATTTCTTCATTTCCTGATCCCCTCGGGAATCAAGCCCGCGTTCGCTTTCAAGGCATTCGTGTCCAGCGCCATGATCCATGGCGGCAGGCTTTTCCAGACCGCATGAAATCCGAAATCTCCGGTCGTCATTTCACGCACGGCTTCTTCCTTGGTCCAGCCCTGGACGACTATCCGATAGATCGCGCACATCATTCCGGTGCGGTCCGCGCCATGCTGGCAATGTAACAATACGGGAACCCGCTTCGGGTCGGTGACAATTCTGAGAAATCTCAAGACATCCTCCTCTTCGGGGTGCCAGGTCTTGAGGAACAAATGTTCGTAGCCCAACCCGGTGTCCCCAAGCTCTTCGCGATCCGAGTGAAACGCCCGCAAACTTACCACCGTCCGAATGCCTAATTTCCGCGCGTTTCGCATCCCCACTCCAGAAGGTTGTGCGCAGCGGTAGAGCGCAGCGCTCACTTGATGGAGATTCGGCAAGCCCTCGATCCGGACCGCAGGAGCCCACTCCCCGCGACGATCCACCTGAGAATCCTGCGCTCGAAGCGGATTCACCAACGCAAAGCAAATGACGGCAGACAAGCGCAGCGCGGATATCCTCATAGCGGGACTGTAAGAGCGCCCGACCTTGCTGGCGAAGAGTATTCTTCCATTCGCATGGACTCGTCATCTACAGCACATCCTCCCTTGCAAGCCACGCCCACTCTGCCATTCTCACACCGCATGGCCGAGAAGACGTTGTTCGAAAAAATCTGTGACAAGGAAATCCCTGCGACCATCCTCCATGAGGATGACCGCTGTATCGCCTTCCGTGATATATCACCACAGGCACCTGTTCACATCCTCATTATACCCCGCAAAGCGATTCCCCGCGTTGGCTTGGCGACTGAGGGCGACGAGTCCTTGCTCGGCCACCTTCTGCTAACCGCCGCTCAAGTCGCCCGCGGCGAGGGCATCGCGGAGAGTGGCTACCGGCTGGTCATTAACAACGGTCCGGACGGCGGCGAAGCCGTGCCCCATTTGCACGTCCACCTCATCGGCGGCCGCCAACTCCTATGGCCACCCGGCTAACCCAAGCCCATGGTCCGCGCCCTTCTCCATAGCATCGCCGCCTGCCTGATGGTCGGCACCTCGTGCACCCATCGTCCGCCACCTCCAGTCGGTCGCGTCCATCGCGTGGTGCTCGTCCACGGATTCATGGAGACCGGCTCCACCTTCAAAACGCTTCAGAAACGCCTCGAAAAGCGCGGCTGCGAGTGTTTCGTCGCCCGCCTCACCCCGAGCGACGGCCGCGGTGGACTGGAAAATCTCGCCACCCACCTCAAGCAGGACATCGATGTGAAATTCGGCCCCACGCAGCCGATCAGCATCGTCGCCTTCAGCATGGGCGGCTTGGTGAGCCGCCAGTATTTGCAAAATCTCGGCGGGGCGCGGCGTTGCGAAAGACTCATCACCGTCTCCTCCCCCCACCATGGAACCAAGGCCGCCTGGCTCTATCCATCTCTAGGAGCTGAAGAAATGCGCCCGGGCAGCCCGTTCCTCGCCCAGCTGGATCACACCCAGAGCCGGCTCGGGAAAATCCCCATCACCTCCTATCGCACGCCCATGGATTTGATCATTCTCCCCCCTACCAGCTCCATCTGGAACCGGGCCGAGAACTTGGAATACCCTGTCCTGATGCATCCGCTGATGCTCACCTCGGCCCCGGTCCTCGCCGGTATTGAGCAGCGCCTGCTGCGCTGAGTGAACGCAGGCTCTGTGGAAATGCGGTCCGCTTCGTGGGATTTGATGAAGCTCTAATCGCTCCTCGCACCCCCGCCGGGAATCCTTGGATTCGCAATTGAACCGCCAACTAACCAAGGTCCCACCGCGCCCACCCCCCCTGCCCATCGGGGGTTCCGCAGCCGATTTTCGCAAATCCGACGGCTCGAAATCGTGATAACAGGCCCCAATTCTCTAATTTAGAAATATTACTGACACCTTAAATATCAACGGATTTTGACAGTCATTAAAAATTTACACTCGACATTTGCGTCCCTATCAAGTTTCTACTCACGTTTCCCGCCTTCAAACATATGAAACGCAAGTTCTCTCCCGTCGCCCTAGCCCTTGGTCTCGCCTCCTCACGTTCCGCTTCCTCACGGTCGCTGAACCTCTTGCTGGCCACTACGACATCCCTGCTTTTCACCGTCAATCTGTCGCAAGCGGCGCCGCTCGCCACCCCTCCCGCGATCCAAACCAGTGGCAGCCAGACCGTGAACGGTGGAGGAGAAGCCATCAACGGCAACGGCGGATCCGGCTATTTCATCCAAGGCGGCAACCTCACCATCAACGACGCCACGCTCACCAATTTCAAGACAGTCGGCGGCGCTGGCTCCGGCGGCGGCGCGGCGCTGGGCGGTGCGATTTTCATCAACAGCGGTTCGACGGTAGTCCTCAACAACGTCAATTTGACCAACAACTCCGTCAAAGGCGGACAGGGCGGAGTTGGAAACTTCGGTGGTGCGCTCAACGGTCTTTTCGTCTCTGGAACAGCAGGCACAGCGGGCACAGCAGGCTACACTCCGAACCAGACCAGCTTCACGAGCATTGAAGGCACGGCAGGCACCATCGGCGGCAATGCCTCGCTCAATTCTGGCGGCATTGGGGGAACGGGCGGCCTTGGCGGCAACGGTGGCAACGGCGGCGATCGCAGCGCGGGCCTGATCCTCGCTGTAACGACTGCGAGTCTTAATGTAGCGGCGTCTGCGGCTCAAATTATCGGGGCTTCCCAGCCTTTCACGGCAAGCGAGATTCCAGGCCTTATTTTAAACGCAGCAGCCAACGTTGTGGATCTCGCCAATCAAACCACAGCTCTGGTTAGTTTCGATAAATCGCTTTCCGACGGTCAGATCGGCCTCGGGGGGGCGGGTGCAATCGGGGGTAATGGCGGTGCCGGTGGCTTCGGTTTTGGTGGTGGCCTGGGTGGCAAAGGCGGCAACGGTGGCACTGGCGGCAAGAACTGGAGTGGTTCCGCCTACAGTGGCGGCGCAGCGGGCGGTAACGCTGGCGATGGCGGCATCGGTGGATTCGGCAGCTTTGGCGCCGGCGGCGGTCGTGGAGGTGATGGCGGCACTGGGGGAGGGGGCGCGGGAGTCACGGCGACCGCCGCTCAGCCTGCAGTTCCGGCAACTTACAAGGACGTGAATGTTCCCAACGTTTACAAAAAGGGGTATTACGACCCGGCGAATCCCAGTGTTTTCATTATCATTTCCGATAACTTGGCTGACCCAAGCAGCAGCACGACTCTATTTGATCACGACAATAATCCGAACACTCCGAGCGTGACCGTGCAGACGGTTCTCAAGGAAGCTGCGCACACGATTCAGGTCGTCGATGTTCCTGCAAAGCCAGCGATTCTCGCGAGTGCGGCAGGACAGCGTCCCAACGGCCAAACGGGTGCCGGTGGTACTGGCGGTGCCGGTGGTTTTGGAGCCGGAACGGGTGGTGAAGGTACGGGCAAGGCTGCGAAAGCCGCGGGCGGCAACGGCGGCAACGGTTATGGCGGCTCGATTTTCGTTCGTGACGGAGGAAACCTGACGATCACCGGGAATGCCACTTTTGGCGGCAATGCCGTGAAGGGTGGCAGTGGCGAGATCGGCGATATCGATACCTCCAACGGAACTGCCGGCATCGGTGTCGGCAACGACATCTTCATGATGACCGGATCCAACGTCATCCTTGATGCGGGCGTCGGCAAGGTGATCACCTTCAACGGAGGCAGCGGAAGCTCCATCGCGGATGATAGCGCAGCGACTCTCGGTGGTTCGACTCCGATCGCCGCTGGCTCGGGCGCTGGCATCACCATCAAGAGTGGATTGGTTGTGTTCAAGGGAACCAACACTTATTCCGGTGAAACCAAACTAAACGGCGGTGTCCTGCAGGCTCAGGATGGTCAGGGAATCAACGTTGACAGCAATATCAACTTCAATGGCGGTGTCCTTCAATCGAATGGCGATTTCGTCCGTTATTTAGGCACGGCATCGAATCAGGTTCAGTGGACTGGCTCCGGCGGCTTTGCAGCAGCAGGTGGCGATCTGCGCGTGAGTTTGAACGATGGACTGCCTCAATCGATCGCGGCTGTGACTTGGAACTCTGGGAGCTTTGTACCCACGGGCTCATCGCTTCTCTTCGGCTCCAACAGCGCCACGGGTAAAGTCACTTTCGTCAACGACATTAACCTTGCTGCGGGCAATCGCTCCATCCTCGTTGAAGCGAACGCCGACAACTCCGATCACGCCATCCTCTCCGGCATCATCTCCAATGGCGGCCTCTCCGTCGGTGATGCCACCCACATCGGCACCCTCGTCCTGACTGCGGCCAACACCTACACCGGTGCCACCCAGGTCAATGGCGGCACGCTGAAGCTCGACGGCTCCCTCGCCAGCACCGCGGTCACCGTCGCCGCCGGGGCCACGCTTGCCGATACCAACGGCGGCCTCACCGACCTCACCGTCGCCACCATCAACGGCACGTTGAAATTGTCCGCTGCGGAAAAAATCCTCACGTTAAATGGTTCTGGCACCACCGATCTCGGCGCGAATGTCCTTACCGTCTCGAATGGAGCCTTCTCCGGTGTCATCTCCGGCACCGGTGGTGGCCTTACCAAGATCACTGCCGGCACGCTCACGCTTTCCGGCGCTAGCACCTACACCGGCTCCACGCTCGTCAATGCCGGCACGCTCGTCCTTTCCGGCTCGTTGGTCAGTGACACCATTAACGTCGCTGTTGGAGCTACTTTCACTAACAGCTCCGGTGGTCTCGCCACGCTGGCCACCCTGACCAATGACGGCACGGTCAATCAAAATGCCGATGACACCATTGCCGCCCTGATCAACACTGGCACCATCAACGGCAGCTCGACGCTGACCGCCGCCACTTACGCGCTGAACAACGGCTCGATCATCAACGCCAACCTCGGCGCGGGCATCGTCACTGCCAACGGCACGGTCGCCCTCAACGGCACCAGCGCCGCCGCCACCTTCAACGTCGTCACCGGCACCACCACCCTCGGTTCCGCCGAGCGCCTACTCGACACCACCGACCTCACCATCAGCTCCGGCGCCACCCTGAAACTCGGCGGGCTGGAAAAAATCGGCAGCCTCTTCGGTGCCGGCAACCTGAATAACAACGGTTTCCGCCTCACGGCCGACGACGGCACCTTCTCCGGTGTCATCTCCGGCAGCGGTGGACTCACCAAGGTCTCCGGCGGTCTGCTCACCCTCTCCGGTGCCAACACCTACACCGGCTCGACCCTGATCAACGAAGGCGCGCTCACACTTTCCGGCAGCTTGGTCTCCAATGTCGTGACCATCGCCTCCGGCGCCACGCTCACCAACAGCGCAGGCGGACTCTCAGCCCTAGCCGCCCTAACCAACAACGGTATCATCAACCAAAATTCGAACGACACCGTTCTTAGCCTGGTCAACACCGGCACCATCAACGGCAGCTCCACCCTCACCGCCACCACCTACGCGCTGAATGGCGGCTCGGTCATCCA
>JAYWDF010000709.1:0-4191 GCA_043779985.1 Akkermansiaceae bacterium
GGCGTGGCTCGCCGCCGGATCCAAGGGGAGATCGCCAAGCGCGTCGTCGGCCAGGGGCCGGTGATCGAGCAGCTCCTGATCGCCCTCTTTTCGCGCGGCCACTGCCTCTTCGTCGGCGTGCCCGGCCTCGCCAAGACGCTCTTGATCTCGACCCTGGCCGAGGCGCTGAGCCTCTCGTTCAACCGCATCCAGTTCACGCCCGATCTGATGCCGGCCGACATCACCGGCACCGACATCATCCAGGAATCCGGCGTCGGCGGACGGCGTGAATTCCAATTCATCAAGGGTCCCGTTTTTGCCAACATCGTGCTCGCCGACGAAATCAACCGTGCCCCGGCAAAAACCCAGTCCGCCATGCTTGAGGCGATGCAGGAAAATAAAGTCACCGTGCTCGGGAACACCTACACGCTGCAGCCGCCGTTTTTCGTGCTCGCAACGCAAAACCCGATCGAGCAGGAAGGCACCTACCCGCTCCCGGAAGCCCAGCTCGACCGTTTCATGTTTCTCATCGAGGTGGGCTATCCATCTTCCAGCGAGGAAAAGGAAATCGCCCGTGCGACCACCGGCAGCGCCCGCCAAGTCCTGAATCACCTTTTGGACGGGGAAAAAGTCATCGCCTTCCAACAACTCGTGCGCCGCGTCCCCGTGCCCGAGCATCTCTACGACTACGCGGTGAAAATTGTCCGCAAGACCCGCCCGGGTGAAACCGAGTCGCCCCAATGGATCAAGGACACTGTCGGCTGGGGGGCTGGACCGCGTGCCGTGCAGTATTTGATCCTCGGTGCCAAAGCTCGCGCTGCCCTCCGCGGTGCCTATATGGCCTCGCTTGAAGACTTGGAGGCGATCGCCTCGTCAGTACTCACCCACCGCGTGATCACGAATTTCTCCGCCGAGTCGCAAGGGATGACCTCAAAGAAAATCGTCGAGCGGCTGATCAAGGAAATGAGAGAAGAATGAGATTCCGGCATGAAGAAGGCATACAAGAACACGATGGAATCATATAGCTTTGAAAACCTCGATGTCTGAATCTTTTGAAATTACCGGGGAAACGAGCAAAATCCCAGCAATCCCGAGTGGGGCCACCATTCACCCGGTACCTGAGCGAGGTCTGTCACTCGTCTTGATTCTCGCCTCTGGATTCTGAACAATGCACTCCTTCATCGACAATATCCTGCTTTCCCGCCTCGCCTCGCTGCCCATCGAGTCCCGCGCGCCGATGTTAGGCAACGTTGCAGGCAAGCACCGCTCGCCCCACCGCGGGTCGTCCGTCGAGTTCGCCGAATACCGGAAATACGTCCCCGGCGATGACACCCGCCGCCTCGATTGGAAGGCCTTCGCCCGCTCGGACCGCTTTTACATCAAAGAATTCGAGGCGGATACCAATCTCCGCGCCTACTTCGTCGTCGATGCCTCCGGCTCGATGAACTTCGCCAGCCATGGCGAGGCGAAAATCCAAGTCGCCCGCCGGATCGCAGCCTCGCTCGCCTACTTGTTAGTCAATCAAGGCGACGCCGCCGGACTCTCGATCTGCACCAACAAGCTCCACCTTGAAGTGCCGCCCAGCCGCCGCGCCGCCCACCTCGAGCGATTCTTCTCCACCCTCGGAAAAGTCCAGCCCGCAGGCGAGACCGGACTCATCCAGGCGCTCCACACCATCGCGGAAAAAATCGGACAGCGCGCCTTCGTCGTCATTCTATCCGATCTCTTCACCGACACCGCCGCCCTCGGTGACGCGCTCCAGCACCTCCGCTACCGCAAGCACGACATCTCCGTTTTCCACCTGATGGACCCGCTCGAGCTCCGCTTCGAGTTCGACCGCCCGCACCGCTTCGTCGATCTTGAAGACGGCACCTCCATCGTCGCCGAGCCGAACCTCATTGCCGACGAATACAAAGCCGCGCTGCGAGATTTCCTCGCCACCGTGCGCGCCAAGTGCCACGACGCCGCCGCCGACTATCAGCTCATCACCACCGACACGCCGCTGGAACCGCTGCTGCGCGAGTTCCTGACGGCGAGGTTGCCGAAGTCGAAGCACTAACTGAACCATGCTTTTTCTCAATCCACTCCTGCTCTGGGGCCTGCTCGCAGCAAGCGTCCCGGTGTTGATCCACCTGATCAACAAGCGCCGCCACAAGACGATCCAGTGGGCCGCCATGCAGTTCCTGCTCAAGGCCACCCGCGAATCCCGCGGCAAGAAGAAGCTGCGCCACATCCTCATTCTCACCTGCCGGGCGCTCGCCATCGCGGCGCTTGCCTTCGCCGCCGCGCGGCCCATCGTTTCCGGCCTCATCGGTTGGGGCGGTGGCTCGATCGACACGGTCGTCCTTCTGCTAGACCGGTCCGCCTCGATGGAGGCGAAGCCCGGCGACGGACTCGATCCGCGGCGTCAGATCGTCATCAAGAAGGTCCGCGATGCCATGGCCAGCCTCGGAGCCGCCCGCCTCGTGCTCATCGACAGCGCCAGCGGAAAACCCCAGGAAGTCCCCTCACCCGACATCCTCACCGAACTCGCCGCCACCTCGCCCACCGACACCGCTGCCGATTTCCCCACCCTGCTCGCCCGCGCCGCCGAGTTTCTCGCCGACACCACCGGGCGCAGCGAAGTCTGGCTCGCCTCCGATCTTCAAACCTCCAACTGGCATCCTGACGACGAGCGCTGGGCCGCAGCCCGCGCCAGCCTCGCCGCCTTGCCGCAAAAGCCGGCCATCCGGGTCCTCTCCCTCTCCGGCTCGGCCGCGCCGAACACCGCCATCCGCATCCTCGGCTCCCGCCGCTCGGGCGACGAAATGCTCCTGGATCTTGAAATCCTCCGTGCCGCCGACGCGCGCGGCACCGCCACCTTGCCACTCACCACCCATATCAACGGCACCCGCACTACGGACACCCTCACCTTGCCCGGCCAATCCCTCCGGCTACAAAAGTGCATTCCCATCCCTGCCGGCAGCGCCTCCGGTTCCGGCTGGCTCTCCATCCCTGCCGACGGAAATCCCCGGGATAATTCCACCTTCTTCGCCTACGGCCCAGCCCGTCCCGTCAAATCCATCATCGTCGCCCCCGCGGGTGAAGCCGCCGACTACCTCGCCCTCGCCGCCGCTCCTCCGGGGTTTGGAAATCAAATCACCCAGCGCATCGACCCCGCCAACGCCGCCGCCATCGTCCCCACGGATCTCGCGGCGATTCTTTGGGCTGCCCCGCTGCCCACCGGGCCCGCCTATGGGGTCATCGAGCGTTTTCTCAACTCCGGCGGCCAAGTCATTTTCTTCCCACCTGGAATTCCTTCCGAAGATTCCTTTGTCGAACTCAAATGGTCCAAACCCACGGAAGCCCCAGCCGGGAAATTTTTCATCCTCAAGGACTGGAATCACAGCGACGGCCCGCTGCGCGACGGGATCGATGGCACCCCGATCCCCGCAGAACGACTCAAAGCCATCCGCCGCCAAGTCCCCTCGGGCGATGCCACCGCCCTCGCGCACTGGGAAGACGGCGAGCCACTCATCACCCGCCGGATCGTCGATCACGGCACCGCCTGGTTTGTCGGCTCGCTGCCGGATTACACCTGGTCGAACTTGGGGGATGCCGATGTCCTCCTCCCCACCGTCCAGCGCATCATCGCTACCGGCGCCGACCGCTTCGACGCCTCCTACCTCACCACCGTCGGCACCGATGCCGCCCAGCCGCTGCCCGGCGAAACCCGCACCCGCCTCGACGATTATGGCGTCCAGGACCCCGCCAATATCGCTTACGAAGCCGGCATTTTCCGCCTCGGCGAGCGCCTCCTCGCCGTCAACCGCCCCGCCCAGGAAGACAATCCGGAAATCCTCACTCGGGAGCAGCTCGACCAAGCGCTCGAAGGCACCAAATACACCCTGCTCGACCAAGCCGGCCAAGCCAGCGACCCCTCGCTCTCCCGCGATGTCTGGCGCGCTTTCCTCATCGCCGTGCTGTTCTTCCTCATCTCCGAGGCCATCCTTTGTCTGCCAAAAAAATCGCATCCGCAGGTTCTTCCGACAAAAGCCGCTGCATGATCCACTCCCATAGGCTCCATCAGGCCTATACGACCCATATCTTCTTCATCCCTTGCTCCACCTCTCCCCCACTCCCCTGACTCTTTGGATCGGCATCATCGCCTTGATCCTCGTTGGCGCGTTGTCGGTGATTTCATGGACACGCAGTCGTCTCCCAAGCTTGAGG
>JAYWDF010000710.1:0-4189 GCA_043779985.1 Akkermansiaceae bacterium
TCGGACAGCAATGTGGTGACGGTCGGCCCTAACAATATTCTCAATATCATCGGCGCGGGTACCGTCACGCTCACGGCCAATCAGGCCGGCGACGCAACGTGGGCAGCGGCAGCTCCCGTGCAGCGCACCCTGGTGGTGTCGAAGGCGGGCCAAATCATCAGTTTTTCGCTGAATCCACTGACGGCAACAGTCGGGGACGCGAGCCGGATTCTGATCGCCACCTCCAATGCCGATCTGCCGGTCACCCTGACCAGTTCGCTTCCAAGCGTGGCATCACTCGCTGGCAACGTCCTAACCATCGTGGGAGCCGGCACCGCCACGATCACGGCCACGCAGCCGGGAGATGCCAATTACCTTGCGGCCACACCGGTGGCCCAGACCCTAACGGTCAGCCCGGCCGGGCCGACCTTCGCCACCACCTTCCCGGGCCAGGATCCGGCCAGCGATGCGGATGGCGATGGCATCAAAGCCCTCATGGAATACGCCATCGGTGGTTCATCAAGCGCGAATGATTCCGCCAAACTGCCCCAGGCGCAGATGAATGGCTCCACCTTTACGATGACCGTGGTTGAGCGGATCAATGATCCGGCACTCACCATGTCGGCGGAGGCTTCGAGCGGTCTGGGGTTCGCTCCTCCCATCACGCCCGGCCCAATCCGAAGCGAATCCACGGATCAAAGTGGCGTGCCCGCGGGCTTCAAAAGGGCAGCCTACAGCTATTCCACCATCGGCTCTCCGAAAACTTTCATACGGTTAAAATCTTCACTGGCGCCATAGGACCAGGCTGGAAAGCCGGCGGCACATCACTAATTCTGGTGAGCCGACAGCGACATCCGCTAATGGTCTACTCCTTTCGCAGCCGACATGAAATCCCTCGTCCTTCTCTTCCTCGTCCCGCTTCTCGCCGGTGCGGCCACACCTGTCCTTCAGCCCACACCCGATGGCATCTCCATCGAAAGGAATCTCACCTACCTCGCCCCCGGCCGGAAGGAAAAACTCGATCTCTATCAGCCCACTGGTCGACCTCCCAAGGAACTGTCACCCGCCATTGTCATCATCCACGGCGGCGGCTGGACCGGCGGTGACAAAGGCGCCGAGCGTGAGTTCATCACGGGCACAGCCCTCTCCAAGGCAGGCTATGTCTGCGTGAGCGTCGAGTATTGGAAAGGCAGCAAAAACCGCTGGCCCACCAATCTCCAGGACTGCAAAAACGCCGTCCGCTGGCTGCGCGTCAATGCCGAGAGACTCCAGATCGACCCCGCCCGCATCGGCGTGATCGGCGGTTCGGCCGGCGGCCACCTTGCTTTGATGGTCGCCTACACCGCTGGCCACGCCGAGCTCGACCCCAAGCCACTCTATCCCGGCGTCTCGGACCAAGTCACCGCCTGCGTCAACATGTATGGCATTTCCAATCTACTCACCCGACAGAAGCCGGATGACTCGGGCAAACCCACCGGTCAACTCAGCGACAACCAACTGTTTGCTGAAACCCGTGAGGCAGCTCCGGAGAAATGGAAAGCCGCCTCGCCGGTGAGTTATATTCAAAAATCCACACCGCCAACGCTCACCCTCCACGGGACCAAGGACACCACGGTGGACCGGGATCAATCCACCGAACTCGACCACGCCCTCAAAGCGGCGGGAGTGGATTCGAAACTCATCATGGTGGAAGGTGCCAATCACGCGTGGCCGCTCAAGACATCTACGTTTGATTACACCGCCGAAGTGGTCGGCTTTTTTGATGCGCAGCTGAGAGGTAAAAAGTGACGCCGAACTTCGCGCACCCCGGAGTGCAACATGCTCTGCTGCCGCCTGCGGCGGATGGAAGCTCTGCTCCATGCGGCGTGGATCCCGTCAAGTAACCGCTAAACCATCCGCTCCCGCAGTGCCCGAGCTACAGCCGCAGCGCGCGAGCGCACGTCGAGCTTCTTGAACAAGTGCCGTGTGTGGGTGTCGATGGTGTGTACGCTCACGCCCAGCCGCTCGGCAATCTCCTTGGCGGTGAGCCCTTCGACGATCAGCGCTAACATTTCCCGCTCGCGCGGCGAGAGCGAAACCGGGGTTGTCGGCTTGGTGAGCTTGGCGAGCAACTTCACCACGCTCGCGGCGATCATCGGCGACATGGGCGAACCACCACGCGCCGCCTCATGGATGGCTTCCACGATTTGTTCGGGCCTCGCCGTCTTCACCAGGTAGCCACAAGCGCCCGCGCTGATGGCGGCGGATATTTTCTTCTCATCTTCGAAAACAGTTAGTATCACAACCCTGCATTCCGGAGCCAGACGGATCACATCCTCCAGCACCTCCAACCCGCTTCGCCCCGGCAGCCCCACGTCCATCAACATCACCTGCGGCTGCTCCGCGGGGGGGGTCCTGCGCAGGGACACCAGCATTGCTTCGGCATTGGCAAAGGCCTCTGTGCCATTTAGCTCCCGCGCGGGAGCACACAGCCGTTGCAGGTTTTTCCGCAGGACATCATGGTCCTCGACAATCCAGACGATCGGGTGGGCTTTGGATGGGTTCGTCATATTTCTATTACTAACATTTTGTCCAGCGGCGACCGCGCGGCACTTCCAGCATCACCGTGGTTCCTGTTTTCAGCGATGAAGTCAAGGTCATCTCCGCCCGCATCATGGCAGCCCGCTCCCGCAGGTTACCAAGCCCGTGGCCGCTCTGGACAAGCTCCGGGACAAAGCCGCAGCCGTCATCGGCGATCTCGATGCGCAGGCCGTCGGCAGTGGGGCTGAGGTGGAATTGCAAGTGTGACGGATGCGCGTGCTTCGCCGCGTTGTGGAGCACTTCCTTGCAGAATAGATAGATCTCGCGACGCGTCTCAAGATTCGGCTCCCAGACCAGCGGCGCGGTGGGCAGCTGGCAGTCCAGTTCCACCCCGCGCATCAAGCGCTCTGCCAAGCCGTTCATGACGTTCAGCCAATCGGCGGCGACGCCTCCCTTTTTGCCGCCCAACAGGGAAACCATGTCACGCATCGAGTCGGCGCTTTCGCGTGCCACCTGCTCGATCTCCGCCAGGTCCAGCCGCATTTGCGGCGCATCCTCTAGCGCGGCGAGTGAGGAAATAAGCGCGATACTGCCGAGATTCGAACCGAGTTCATCGTGCAAATCGCGCGCGAGTCGCTCGCGGTGGCGTTCGCGGTCCCGGACCCGCTGCCACCGTCCACGCCACGAGAACACAGCTGCGAGAAGGACGATTCCACCCGCACCGCCGACGCTGGCCCCGACCAAGGTGTGCTCGGCCCGCATGAAAACCTCACCCCGGTGCTGAATGGTGGCTGCCCGCTGTGCCTCCAAATCCCGCCGCATTTCCAATTGCCGGATCCACTCAGGCAGTTCCAGTATCCGACCTCCTCCTGATAGGCCGTCCGTCAGCCCGGCCCTGCTCCACTCGCCCCCTTCTAACGACTCACTCGCCGCCACGGCCGCACCCTTTGCAACATTCACCTCACGCGAGTAAGCCTGCAACTCTCCCAGTGCAAACACATAGTCCCCGGCGCGGTCCCGCAGGCGGGTGGCGGTCACCCGGATGTAGCGCCCCGGCTCTCCCGCGCCATAACACTGCAAATTCTGCCCGGGTGACAACAAACTGCTTGCCGTCCGGTCATAAACCATCACCCCCTCCTTAAAATCCGCAGTCAGCGAGGTCTCCACCTTAAAGCGGGTGGGAAATCCATAATGCGAATTCCACCCCGTGCGGCTCCGCCCGGCAGGCACCAGCCGAATCTCGTCCAGCTCCACGACCTTCCCAAGGTCGACCGTCACCGCTTGCTGCCGGTCAATATTAGAAGCCACCGCCCCGTGCCAGCCCATGATCTTCTCCTCGCCAGGGGCCAGCGGCAAACCAAGCGGCGTCATCAGGTCCACCAAATTGGTCTTCGACCAAGTCGGTGGCAGTTCCCGAGAACTCGACGCTCTGACCTTGGCCCTCCCGGTCAAATTGCTATTTCCATCCAGCACTAACATCTCCGCCAGCGCCAGGACGCCCGCTCCTCCTCCTTGCCACGGTTCGGTGGCCGTCAGCCGGATCCGCTGCAACTGGATTCCAGCAGGACAAGCGACCGATACTGGATAGAGCCCGGGATTGGTGAAATCCTTTCCGGTCTCATCCATCAGAAGCACCGTCTCGCCCTCCTCATTGATCCCCTCCAGCATGAAACGCCGGGGAAAACCAAAA
>JAYWDF010000711.1:0-4186 GCA_043779985.1 Akkermansiaceae bacterium
CCCGATGCTCGTGCGCCGCATCAAGGACATTCTGCGAGTCGCCAAATCCAACGGTCATTCCATCATCCTGCTTGGCTGCCGTCTCAAGCTCCCTCCAGAACTCGAACATGAAATCACCCACGTCGATTTCAGCCTCCCCGATCCCGCCAAACTTGGCGTGGTGTTGGACGGCATCCTCAAATCCGCGAAGCTCAAGGCCCCGCATGACGCCATCCGGGAAGCCGCGTTGCAAAGCGCTCTCGGGCTCACCACTACCGAGGCGGAAAACGCGTTCGCCCTGTCCATCATCGAAACCAAAGGCATCGACCACAAAGTTGTAGCCCGCGAGAAAGCCCGCACGCTCAAGCGCAACGGCCTGGTTGAAGTCGTGGAAGCCACCACATCCCTCGACGACATCGGCGGTCTCGGACTGTTGAAGGAATGGCTGATGCGCCGGGGCGGCGCCTTCGGTGCATCCGCCAAAGCCTACGGTCTGCCAGCACCGAAAGGTCTGCTCATCGTCGGCATCCCCGGCACCGGCAAATCCCTGACAGCAAAGGCCACCGCCGGAGCGTTCGGCCTGCCGTTGCTGCGTCTCGACATGGGACGCGTCTTCGGTGGCATCGTCGGTCAGTCGGAAGCCAACCTGCGTTCCGTCATTCAAACCGCAGAGGCCATCGCACCTTGTGTGCTCTGGATCGATGAGATCGAGAAGGGCTTCTCCGGCAGCCAGTCCAGCGGCTCTACCGATGGCGGCACCTCCTCCCGCGTGTTCGGCTCGTTCCTGAGCTGGATGCAGGAAAAGGATAAACCCGTGTTCGTGGTGGCGACGGCGAATGATGTTTCCAAACTCCCACCCGAGTTCCTGCGCAAAGGACGCTTCGATGAATTGTTCTTTGTCGATCTGCCCGACGCTCTGGAGCGCGCGCAGATTTGGGACATCGTCATCAAGCGCCATGGTCGCCGGCCCACCGATTACGACACCGTAGTGCTGGCCCGCGCCTGCGAGCAGTTCACCGGTGCCGAGATTGAAGCCGTTTTCATCGACGCCATGCATGAGGCTTACGCCGAAGGCAAGGAGCCGGGATCGAGAGAGATCCTGGAAGCGATGACCCGCACGGTCCCGCTGGCCAACCTGATGGACGGCCAAATCGCCGCTCTCCGCCATTGGGCGAAAGGCCGCGCCCGCGAAGCCGCCAGCCGCAGCACACCCGCCCGCAATAGCCGGCGGATGGCCGATGCGAACTGAGCAGAAGACTTCGCCATCCGGGATGGTGGCCGACGTGTTACACCAATGTCCTGACCTAGCAGCGGCTTTGCGAAAGCTGTCCGATGTTCGTCATGAACCGTCCTCGATGGTCTGGGAGGAGTGGTGGGAGAAATCCTGCCACTCCAACCCGCCCCATAGATTTCCCCCCACAACCGGCTCACGTCAGTGAGCCAGGCCCTGCCGCCCGACACGCTCAAGCGCAGGCAGGTCATGACAAGGCCGCCATGGTGACCCGCTCCCCCGGTTTCCATGGCGGCCTACCTTCCGGGGCGGTCCCCCATTCATGCCTCCCAGACCCATGCCAGGTTCTTTCGAATCTCCTCAACGACACCCGGAAAGTCATCGCCAACCAGACTGTTTTTTCGCAGAAAGGCATTCCACATCACCTGCTTTTCCAGTGCGAACTCCTCGCTCAGCCCGGTCGGCACCCCGGCAGGAAGATCGGATCCACGTCGCTTGAACGTGGCGCGGATCGCATTCGATAGTAGCTCCCTTTCCGGCGGATCGGATTTCAGCAGAAGCTCCAGATCGAAGAAGTCCTTCATCCGTGTGTTTTGCGCGTCCAGCCGGACCATTGCTTCAAACTTCTCGGCGACCACGGTGCATGCCGGATAGGTCCGCATGGATGAACCCGGCAGTCCGGTGAGCAATGACGGAAATTCCCGGGTCTCGGGACCTGGCACCACCGCGTCTCCGAATCCGACATCCACCTGAACCGGGATCCTGACGTTGCCGAGTTTGGCCCGGAACTTCGCCCGCACACCGCCGTGAGCCATGTCTTCACGAATGGGTTCAACGACGAGCGATGATTCATCGAACCAGAGTCCGTCATCAGTGACATCGGTCCGCAGCACGTCGAGCATCGATTGGCGAACGGATTCCAAGTCCGCCGGCCCGGCACCCAGCAGATCGAGGTCTCGCGTGGGTCGGTGCATTCTCCGATTCCACACATGGAATAGCATGGATCCCTTGAGAACAAACTGATCGGCATGTTCCGAGACGCTCAAGCGATAGAGAAAACGTTCGACTCCATAGCGGGCGAGGACGAAATCAAAGGCCTCGGCATTCTCGCGTGAGAGGTTCATCAATCTTTGGCGGATGGATTCGATCAGGCCTTCGGGTTTCATATCGTGAGGGATTCCAGATAGGGTTTCATTACCGCACGCATCCGGCAAAGTCCTGCGATCCGGTTGATTTCGGCAAGCGTGAATCTGCTCGATTTCCAACCTTCCCTGAGCGCCTCAAGCGCCACATCCAGTCCGACTTTATTCCTGTAACTGAAAAGATCGACCACCGTTCTTGCTGCCGAATAGACCCGAATACGGGTGCCTTCCACCAGATGATCCTCCAGTCCGATCTCAAAGCGCTCGTCACCATAACGCACCACTTTGAGCGGGGGGTATTCCAGCGTTGGCTTGCGATCCTTTGGGCCAATCGCGATCCAGACTTCGTGCGGGTTTTGAGAAGTCAGCTCATGGAATCGCAGCGCACTGAGCAGGCAAATCGCCGCGTGAGGCACCCGTTTCATCACTTGCACCAGCGAGTGGTGTTCCGACGGCTCCACCCCGCGGAGGGCATAAAGTCCCCGGCCGATTCGTTCAAGTTCCCCCACATCCATCGCCTCGTGGATTCGTGAACGTGCCAGACCGCGCTGCTCCAGGTCCTTCGACCTCAGCACCGTAGCTCCATCGTAAAGTTCCTTGAGAACTTCATGCCAATCACGTTTCACAGAACGTCGGCAGTTGTAAATAAATGCCGACGTTTTGCAAGAATATTTCGGCAACTGCCTCAAACACGGACGTTCGGAATAGCTGAACATCCGTGGATTTTTCCCCCCACCGGCTCCCGTCAGAGAGCCAGGCCCCGCCGCCCGACACGCTCAAGCGCAGGCACGGCCACACCAAGGGCCGCCATGGAGACAAAGCACTCTCCGTGGCGGCCCGTTCCTTTTCCCGAATCTCCCCCAAAAACAAACCAACCCCATCAACACATGCAAACCACCACCATCCTGTCCACCTCGCTTCACTACCGCGAGGGCAATTCAGACAAAGTCTATCAAGCCGCCATCGAACCCAAAGGCGACGGCTACATCGTCACCTTCGCTTACGGCCGTCGCGGCAACACGCTCAACACCGGGATCAAAAACGACACCCCCGTGCCGCTCGAAACCGCGACCAAGCTCTTCAACAAGCTCGTCGCCTCGAAAGTCGCCAAGGGCTATCAACCCGACGGCGAGGCCGCGAAACCCTATCAGCAATCCGGCAACGAGGGCATCGACAGCGGCATCCGCTGCCAACTCCTCAACCCAATCGAAAAGGAAGACGTGTCGCGCCTGCTCACTGGCAGGACGCACTGCCTTCAGGAAAAACACGACGGCCGCCGCTTGATGGTCCGCAAGCAGGGCAATGAAATCACCGGCATCAACCGCCGGGGACTCATCATCGCCATCCCGGATCCCATCCGCCACGCAGTCGAGGAAATCCCCTTCGATGTCCTCATCGACGGCGAGGCGGTTGGCGACACGCTTCACGCCTTCGACCTGCTCGAAGTGAAGGGCAACTGCCTGCGCCACCGTCGCTACCTCGACCGCCACGCGGGTCTGCTGATGATCATTCCGCCGAATCTCCCTGCACTGCGCTGGGTGAGCACTTCGATCGATCCCAACGACAAGGTGGAAATCTACGAAGAACTCCGGGCCACCAATCGCGAAGGAGTCGTCTTCAAAGAGGTCGATGCACCCTACAGCGCGGGTCGTCCGAACTCCGGCGGCACCCAGTTGAAATACAAGTTCGTCGAAAGCGCGTCGTTCATCGTGATCGCCCGCAACGAGAAACGCAGCGTCACCCTCGGTCTCTACGACGGCGACAAGTTGGTTCCCGCCGGCAACGTCACGATCCCGTCGAACCATGCCGTGCCAGCCCCAGATGAAGTCGTAGA
>JAYWDF010000712.1:0-11533 GCA_043779985.1 Akkermansiaceae bacterium
TTGCGCTTGAGGGCTAAAAGATCTCCGATTTGTTCGATCGTTGGTTTCACTGCGGTTGATAATTAGGATTTACAAAATAATATCCCCGAGCGCAAGAGAAATTTTAAAATCTTTCTTCCCAGCTGTCTTGCAAGGCGGACTGGAGTTGGAGATGCGCATAATGGAGTCGGGATCGAATGGTCCCATCAGAAGTGTTGAGCACCTTGGCGATTTCCCCGTGGGACATGCCTTGGATGTCGAACATCGTCACGACCATTCTATGGGGATCAGACAACTTCTTCATCGCTTCGTTCAATTTAATCTGCAACTCGTTGAGATTGGTCTGCCGCTCGGGATTGGCTTCGTGAGTGGTATCGATCAAGGCCGGATCCTGCTGCACCGAGGACTCCATGTCATTCAGGCTCAGGCTGGTGCGGCGCTTGCGCTTCTTCAGGAAATTGAGCGTCAAATTAACCGCTATTTGATAGATCCAGGTGTAGAACGCGGAGTTCCCCTTGAATTTCCCCAGCGATTGATAGGAGCGGGCGAAGATTTCTTGAAGCAGGTCATGAGTGTCCTCCTTGTGGGAGGTCATGTTATAGACGAGGCCGTAGAGCTTGTCGCCATACTTGAGGATCAGGGCATCGAAGGCGCGCGTATCACCCTGTTGGGCACGCGTGACGAGGTCCTGGTCAGGGTCGGGGGGACGTGACTGACGAAACATTAAAATGGGTGGGGTGAGCAGCGGATTCAGCCTACACGGACCCCGCCCCGTGTCCAGTCGCGCAAACGGACTTCGCTCCCCGCCTCGGAGGTCACCCCTGCGATCTCCCCGCGGAAACCTCATTGCCCGCACGTGGCCGGATGATACGGCTCCTCGCCAAAAGAGTTGGCCGGATTTCGGCAAATCACAGCAACCCGCCCCCACTTCCCGAGTCATTAGACCCATTCCCCCAAATAATTACCGAAACCCCCCATAAAAGACTGAGGCGACCGTTCGACTCATTCGATACTCGCCGCCATGCTCATCGAACGCGCCAAGCACATCGGTGCCGGACCTTGCCCGCTTGCTTCATGTTGCCGATCACTTTACGGTCTTCCGCGCAGAGGCAGTGGCATTTGTTGCTCTCAGTCAGTTTGTTGTGAAACCAGACTCGATGAATCCCCGCCTCTGCAAATCCAACTATTATTCACTAACAACCTGCAACCGCCTTTCCAGGAGAGGACGTGGGGGTGGATGGCGGCGAATTTGGGTTCAGTGACAATGACTTTGCCTTCTTCCCTGAAGAGCAGAGAGTGAGGCGCTAGATCCTCTTGTGTGCTTTGAACCACTTTCTGAAATCGCCGCCGTGGGATTCCGGGAGGGTGCGCTGGCCAAGCCAATCCTGGAGCGGCTTGATCGGTGCGACTTGGATGGGCAAGTGGTTCATCGCCTTGGACATGGTCATGGCGGTGCGCCAGAACGCAGGCGAGGTCGCGAGGGTGGCGAAGGGCGACATCGGAATGGCACCGGCGGAAGGGACGGATTCGCGCTTGGCCTTGTCGCGCAGGCGGAGCAGTAAGTCGGGGATGGGAATGTCCACTGGGCAGACTTCATTGCACGCGCCGCAGAGGGAGGAGGCTTTGGGCAAATCGGCGAATTCCGGGAAACGGCTGCCGAAGAGCAGCGGGGAGAGCACCGCGCCGACGGGGCCGCCGTAGGGCGAGCGGTAGGCGTGGCCGGAGGCTTGGCGATAGACCGGGCAGACGTTCTGGCAGGCGCCGCAACGGATGCAGCGGAGGATTTCCTTGCAGTTGGAGGCGAGCACATCGGTGCGGCCGTTGTCCATGAAGACCACGTGCATGTGCTCGGGGCCGTCCGGTTGGTTCGCGGATTTCGGGCCGTTAATGAACTCGGTGTAGACGGTGAGCTGCTGGCCGGTGGCGGAGCGGCCTAGCAAATTAAGGAAAACCGCGAGATCGCGTTCCTGCGGGATGATTTTCTCGATGCCGACGAGCGCGATATGGACGGGCACCGGTGCCATGCCAAAGCGGGAATTACCCTCGTTGGTGATGAGCGCGAGGCGGCCACTGTCGGAGCAGACGAAATTGGCACCGGTGATGACGGCCTGCGCCTGCATGTATTTCGCCCGGAGGTGGACGCGCGCGCGGCGGGTGATGGTTTCGGGATCATCGTTGTAGTCGCCGCCGATGCCTTCGCGAAGGAAGGTCTTGGCGATGTCGCGGCGGTTGAGGTGGATGATCGGCTTGACGATGTGCGAGGGTTCGTCGCCGTCGAGCTGGATGATGAATTCTCCGAGGTCGGACTCGAGGCACTCGACGCCGTTTTCTATCAGGAACGGGTTGAGGTGGATTTCCTCCGCCGCCATCGACTTGGACTTGGTGAGCTGGGTGACCTCGTGCGTGCGGAGGATTGAGAGAATCGTCTGGCGGGCGTCCTCGTCGGTGGCGGCGTAGTGGACCTTGACGCCGCGGGCGGTGAGGGCCTTGTCCGCCTTGTCGAGGTAGTGCTCCAGGTGGTGGAGCGTGTGGTCCTTGATTGAGGCGGCGAGCTTGCGGATGGCGTCCGGATCCGGGTAGTCCTTGTGGAGGACAGTGTAGCGTTTGTCGGTGCCTTTGGAGGAGCCGTCGATGACCGAGGCCTGTTTCTCGTCGGAAATGTCGCGGGCGTATTGGTCGATGGGTTGGATGCCAATCATGAGAGTGAATTTCTGAGGATTTGAATGGCGTGGAGGTGTTCGACGGGGCGGCCTTGGGAGATCGCGAGGCCGGAAAGATGCATGAGGCAGGACATGTCACCGCTGACGAGGATGTCGGGATTCGTCTCAAGGATATTGTCGAGCTTGAGCGTTCCCATGCGCCCGGAAATGTGCGGGAAGGTCACCGAAAAGGTGCCGCCGAAGCCGCAGCATTGTTCGTCTTGGCCGAAGGGGGTGACGATCACGTTTTCGATCGATTCGAGCAGCTTGAGTGTCGCCTCGCCGCTGCCGGTGCCGCGGCTGTGGCAGGAGCGGTGGAACGCGATCCGAGTTGTTTTATCAAATTTCCCCGGCCAGGTCTTGATGCCCAAGCCGTTGTAAATGAAGTCCATGACCTCCCAGGTGCGGCTGGCGAGCGAGTCGATGGATTTGTCCGGATTCTCTTCAAACTGGAGAAGGTTGCCGTGGAAATTCATCGCCGCACACGAGCCGGAGGGGACGATCACGGGGAGATTTCCCGCGAAGACCGAGGCGGTGTGGCGGGCGACTTTGCGGGAGGCGACCCAGTCACCGGAGTTGAAAGCGGGCTGGCCGCAGCAGGTCTGATTGTCGGGGAATTCCACGGTCACTCCGAGGTGCTCGAGGACTTCGACGGTTGCTTTCGCCGTGTCGTCGTAGAAGGCATCGCAAAGGCAAGTGCCCATCAGGAGCACTCGTTTGTCTGTGGGTCGCTGGAGCTGGCTGGCCATGGTGGAGATGGGTGATGGGTGCCTCTCAAGACACTCATTTGATCGTAGGGACTGCACCTGAAAGGACAATGGGGAATGTGGGTTGAACGTGAGTTTTTCTCGAATATCACCCTAAGGGATTAGAAGTGGTGTGGATGCCAGACCGGGTTGGCGTTGCAAGCTGCATGGCCGGCGTTGCGACTCGCCCGAAAGGGGCTCGCCGGCATAGTGCCTCAGTCCGCGGTGGCGTTTGTAAGCTGCTTGATATGAGTGGCCCACTCATCCTTTTGGCATTCGGCGCGAGGCCTGCAAGAGGACCCGCGACAACCCGATTGAAATTGATGATAACGACACCCACCCACTCCCCTCGTCCTTGGGCGACCTTGCTCGCCGTGGCGATCGGCACTGCTGCGAGCCTTTACGCCAGCCCTCAAGTGGCACCTCATGGCGACTCGGAGGTCGCGGATTTCATCCGAGTGGATGTGAATGCCGACACCCAACTTCAGGGCACCGTCATTCAGGTCCGAGTGGAAAGCGGCGTTGCCATCATCACAGGCAGCGTGCGCTCCCTAGAGCAGGCTGAGCGAGCCTCCGCCCGAGCGATCGCGGCGGGCGGCGTGCGTGCCGTGATCAATCAAGTCAGCATCACTCCGGAGTCCGCTGCAGATATTCTCAAAGGTGCACGGTCCGCCTTGGAGAAACAGCGGATGGTGCGAGCTGATGACATCCGGGTGTCCATCTCAGGAGGCCGGGTTTCTCTAGCAGGCAAGGTCGGCACGTGGGATGAAAAGGATCTGGCTCGGCAACTTGTTTCCACGGTGCCCGGGGTCGTCGCGATCAAAAACGATCTCGTAGTCACCTTCGAGGGCGTGCGGGACGACTCGCAAGTCGAGGAGCAAATCCGCTTCATGATCCGGCAGGATCCGCTTTATGACACGTTGCAACTGAGTGTTTCTGTGGACGGCGGAACAGTGCGCTTGGGCGGTGAAGTCGGCAGCCGTGCCGAATATGATCGCCTGATCCGCCGCAGCTACGTGACGGGGATTACGGACGTGCAGATTTCCGGACTCAGCATTGATCACCAACTGGCGATGGAAGGGCTGAGCGACAAGGATTTCAACAAGAAGGAAGCGGTGCTCGCCTTGCAGGATGCGTATCAACGCGATTCCAGACTCCAAAGCAGCACGATCCGCGTGGAGATGAACGACGGGGTCATTCGCCTGAGCGGACACGTGGACCAAGCGGCGCAAAGCGATGCGGCGGAATCCACCGCCCGCGTCACCCCGGGCGTCTTGAGAGTCGCTAACGAATTGAAAATCACCGGCGGCGCGCCCATGGCGGCCAAGCCCGGCGAGCTGAAACTCGCCTCCCCACCAACGGTGAAACGGCGCAAATAATTTGCGAGCAGCCGGGGTCGTTCAACCCCGTCTGCTAGCCAGGCTGAGCGCCCATGGATCCAGATCCGTGGGCGCTCTCTTGTTTTCTATTGCCATCAGCCTGCCTGCTGTCTCAGGCACCCGGAGGTGCGTTGAAGGCGAGGGTGGACAGGCTGGTGCGCACATCCGCTTCAAGGGCGGCTGCGTCAGTGGCATCGGTGTCGCGCATGGCTTTAAGAAGTGTCAGCCAATTGAAAGCTTGCCGTGTCAAAGTAGTCAGGCTTTCAAGGATCCGGATCGCCTCCGCACTGCCCCCACCTCGGGCCGCTTTCATGGCCAGCGGTAGCCCCTCGCTCCCCGGCAGGATCACAAACTGGATCGCTTGCCGCAAATCCGAAGGACGGACCGGCTTCAGTAGGAAATCGACCACCCCGTGACGGATCGCGCGCAAGGCCGCGTTCGGAGTCAGTGCGGCGCTGCAAAGGATGACGGGAGTGAGATTGCCATCGCCGCGCAACGCTTCGATGACGCCGATGCCGTCGAGATCCGGCATGCGCAAATCCAGCACGATGACGTCGAAGCGCTCCAGCGCGATCTTATCCAGGGCCTGTTGTCCAGTGGCCGCGGTCGTGACCTTTGTTAGCGGGCTGGTGAGCGCGTAGGCAAACCCGAGCCGCAGCGTGGGCTCGTCATCCACGACGAGCACACTCAAGGCGGAGCCGCCGCGTGCGGGTTCATAGTTAGGCGATTGGAACATCGATGTAAAATTCCGTGAGATTGTCAGAGCGTTCCAGCAGGCCGATGCGTCCTTCATGGGCACGCATGATCTCACGGGAAATAAAGAGTCCGAGGCCGACGCCATCGGCTTCTTGTCCGGGAGCGCGGTAGAAGCGCTCAAAGATCCGGCTTTGGCTGGCTTCCGGGACGCCCGGCCCTTGGTCGATCACGGAGACACGGAGGTATTCCGCGCCCGGCTTGGAGAGCGAGATGGTGACTTCCCCGCCTTCCGGGCTGTGTTTGATCGCGTTGCTAACCAAGTTGTTCAACACTTCATCCAAGCGCACCGGATCCGCGGAGATTTCCGGGAACTTGTCCCCACTCTCAGTGATCTGTAGATCGATCCGCTTGGTAGTGGCCGCGGTGGCATAGAGCGTGGCGGCGCGTTTGACGCTGCCATGCAGAGACATCGGCACACGCTCCAAGTGGGTGGCTCCGCTTTCCGCACGCGAAAGGTCGAGCAGGGTGTTGAGCGTGACGAGCAGTCGTTCGCAGTCATCGTTGGCGGAGTTGACCATGGTGCGTTGCGTTTCGTCGAGCCGGCCGGCGCGCTCTTCGAGCAAGAGATGGAGGACCATCCGGATCCCGGTGAGTGGGGTCTTGATTTCATGGCTTACTGTCGAGAGAAGGTTGGTCTTCATGTCATCCAGCCAGCGGATGCGGCTGACATTGTGAAGCAGGATGGCCCAGCCGGGCTGAGAGCCGTTCTTGGAGTCGAACCGGAAAATCCGAGGGAGGAAATAGAACTCCTCCTCGTTGATGCGGAACAGCAGAGCTTCACGCGGGTCTTCGGGTAAGAAGTGGTCGAGGGTCACTCGGCACTCGTCGAGGATCCGTTGGATTTTTAGCGGCAAGCGCCCGGAGACGCCGATTGCCTCGGAAAGTCGTTCTGCGGCCGGATTGATTTGGAGGATGCTCGAATCGTCGCTGAGGACGAAGACCGGGGAGGGGATGGCTTCCAGGATCGCGCGATTCACCATGTTGGCCCGGAGCAGGCGTTCATCGGTCTGCCCGCGCCGGACCTTGAGCTCGGCGGACATGTCGTTGAAGGCGGAAACCACCTTGGAGAACTCGCTGCCTTGGCCGGGTTCCGGCAGGGCCAGCTCGAAGTTGCCTTTCCGAATTTCCTCGATGGAGCGGTGCAGCGCGGAGACCGGATCGACCAGGTGCCGGACGAGCTGGAAATAGATCAGCGCCGCGATGGAGGTGCCGAGCAGGACGAAGGTCACGACGAAAAGGGTGTTCTTTTTGGATTCTTGCACTAACTGATGGGTTCCTGAGAAGAGCTGTTCCTCGGCGAGGGTGCTCACATTTTCTGTCACATCGAGGAGGCGTTGTGTCTGTGCGCTCACGAACTGGTGGAGCTTCTCACGGTCGCTGCGGGCGATGTCGGTGCCGCTGAAAAACCTTTCGTAGCCCTCGCAGTAGCTGGCGACGACTTGGTCGAGCCGCGTCATGACGCTTTGCCAATTCTCGCTCTGATCGCCTCCCAGATGGATGATGTTCACTTGTTCCTGGAGTTCCCTCTTGGTCCGGTCAAACATCGCGCGGTCCGGTTTCTGCTCCGGTGCCGGACCGGACAAGGTGGGCAAATAGCGGGTATTGAGAGTCACCATCAGCGTGCGGGTGGTTTGCGTCGCGTGAATGACGCGGTAGTCCTCTTGCAAGCGCGTGTCGAAGCGCGTGACGCACTCCCGCATGAGCAGGAGCGCGGAGGCGCCGACTCCCCAGAGGAGGAGGGTCATGGTGAGGAGGCCGTAAAAAAGTCGGAGCCGGAGCATCGGGATGTGGGTCGATTTTTTTGAATCAATCAATGCCGAAGCGTTTCCGTTTACGGTAGAGCGTCGCCTTGTCGATGCCCAGTACGGCTGCCGCGTCGTGGAGCGATGGCGCCCAGTCGAGCACCTTGGTGAGGTGCGCTTGCTCGATCTCGTCGAGGCTGTGCTCGCCGCCGATTCCCAGGCTTTCGATGCCTTGGCTGTTGCCCCCCGTCATGGGCGTCGGGTGTGGGAGATCTTCGGGTTCGATGTGCGCGCCGCGGGCGAGGATGGTCGCCCGCTCAATGGCGTTGCGCAGTTCACGCAGGTTGCCGGGCCATGGGTGACGCATCAGGGCGCTGCGCCCCGCGTCGCTGAAATCGTTGATTTTGCGCCCGAGTTGGCCGGCGAAGAAGGCGAGATAGTCTTTCGCGAACTGGTCGAGATCCGCAGGCCGCTGGCGCAGCGGCGGGACGGTCACGCTGATGACATTAAGGCGGTAGTAGAGGTCTTCCCGGAAGTGGCCCTCGCGGATACTGGTCTGGAGGTCGCGGTTGGTGGCGGCGATGACCCGGACATCGGCTTGGCGGACCTTGTTCTCGCCGAGGCGCTCGTATTCGCGTTCTTGCAGGAGGCGCAGAAGCTTCGGCTGGATTTCCATGGGCAGCTCGCCGATTTCATCGAGAAACAAGGTGCCGCCGTCCCCTGCGTGGATTTTCCCCCAGGTGTCTTTGATGGCGCCGGTGAAGGACCCTTTCATGTGGCCGAAGAGCACGCTTTCCAGCAATTCCTTCGACAGGCTGGGGCAGCTCACGGTGACGAAGGGCTTGTCCTTCAGGTGGCTCCGGTCGTGGATCTCCCGGGCGATGACGCTCTTCCCGGTGCCGCTCTCGCCCAGGATGAGGATGGACGCGGAGGTGGCAGCGGCGCGGAACAGCACGTCGAACTCGGCCCGGGTTTTCGGGTCTTCCGAGGAAAATCGCAGGGGCGGGGAGGCATGGCGGACCTCGCTTTTGAGCTCCTTGACCGTTTCCTTCAATTGAATGACCTCGCCTTGGGTCCGCAGGGCCTTTTGCGCCTTGATCAGGATGGCGCGCAGTTGGTCGGGAGTGAATGGCTTTTCCAAGTAGTCGAACGCGCCGAGCTGGGTCGCCTTGACCGCATTGGAAATCGAGGCATGGGCGGTGAAAATCGTCACCAACTGCTGCGGCTTCATGGCGACGATCTTTTGCAAGATCTCCAGCCCGTCCTCCTCGCCCAAACGGTGATCGAGGAAAACGAGGTCGAAATTTTCCTCCTTGATCCGCCGCAGGGCAAGAGTGCCGTCCTCGGCCGTTTCCACGTAATGCCCCTCAGCCTCCAGAGCGATCGAGGTAGTCAGGCGAATCGATTTTTCGTCGTCAACAATGAGAATATCCATGCGGTTACAAGTAAGGTAGGGTTTTCCCCCATTTATCAGTTTCTGTGCCCTTTCGGAGGGGATCTTTAAGTGGCTTAATACCAGATCTTTAAAGGGGAAGTCTTTGGGTAGGTTTTCGAGCCGATCGTGCAAAATGCTACGTTCACACGAGGCGTCGTGCAACAACCATCAAATGTCGCCCGCTCTCCGGAGCGGTAAATTCCGCGATATTCACTCAAAATAAGCACCTTGCAGCAATTCCAAAGGATGGCGCGGCGATTGCAAAAGGGGCTTCATCATGAACCCCGTCCTCATCGCCAGTCATCACTGCCGCACCACGAAAACTCCAACTACGCGCGTTTTCGCGATCGTCGTCGGAATCGCCGTGGTGATCCTCGCCGGTGCCACCACGTCCTGCAATACGACCCGCGGCTTCGGCCAGGACGTCGAGCGGACTGGGGACCGAATCGAACACGCGGCTTCCCACTAAGACCCGGGCCTTAGACCGGCGGAAAGTGTTTCAACACTTTCCCGAGGGCCGCTTCCGGAGCAAAGCCGTGTGCGACATCCTCCGACGGGTAGGGAATAGCGGCCAGCGACTTGGATGGAATTGGGGTTAATCTACCTTCCGCCGCCACGTCTCCTTGTTTCAACGAGTAAACAAGCCGGAGAATCGCCTTCTGGTCTCTTCGCTGCAACAGCTCTTTCGCCGCCGCAGTCTGATCTGGACCGCCTGAGGCAAGGATTCCACGCAACTCCTCCAAGGAGATTGCTTTCATTTCCTCGTAGTCGGGATGGGCTGGAAGTGGATGGGTGGGAGGGATCATGAGCTCATCGACCCCGATGGCGGTGATACCGTCCAAATCGCGGTGTTTCATGCCGAAATCGACAACCCATTTCGCCGAACGGCAGACGTTATCCCAGTTGGTTAGGAAGCAGGCTGCGGTTTCTTTCCAGCTCATTCGTCTGGCCGATGATGCAGGAAAATGACGGAAAACATCGTAACCCGCATTCTTGCCTTGCGCCCACGGGGCGGCCTCCACCTTGAGGCCGCAAGCGGGGCAGTTCACCCGGCGCATGGTGTAGGAGAGCAAGCCGGTCTCGGGGTGACGGAGACAACCGAGGCCGGGGATCCATCCCGAGGGGTGATTTTCGCTCTGAGGCGGATTGAGGATTGCATCGGGGTGATCGTTGAAAAATCATGAGGCAGGACTGATTTTAAAAATGACATCTCCAAAAGTATTTATCGCCGTTGATTTAGGTGCAGGCAGCGGCCGTGTGATCGCTGCAAAGACGGATTTTTTCAAGCTGGAGCTTGAGGAAATCCATCGCTTTGACAATCCGGGGACGGATCTGCCGGGTGGTTCGTTCTGGAATATTATCGGGCTGTACCGTGAGATTCTTGAAGGCCTGCGCCGGGCGGTGGAGCGGCATGGCGAGCACATCGTGTCGATCGGCATCGATACCTGGGGCTGTGACTTCGGGTTGGTGGATGCGAATGGCGAGCTGTTGGGAATGCCACACCAATACCGCGACCCGCGCTTCGAAGGCATGGCGGATGCGATGCACGCGATTTTACCCGAGGTGGAGGTCTATGCGCAAACCGGGATCAAGACGAATTTCTATAACAGCTCCCTCCATCTGTTGGCTGAAGCGCGGAAAAAAAGCCCGGCACTGGCGAATGCCGAGCGCCTCCTCTTCGTGCCGGACTTGCTGGCGTATTGGCTGACAGGCAGGCAGGCGGTGGAGCGGACGGTGGCTTCGACCTCTCAGTTGCTAGACGCCCGCACTGGCGACTGGGCGTGGGGTGTGATCGAGGCTCTCGGCTTGCCCAAGGGCATCTTCGGGGAAGTGGTGGCACCTGGCACGGTGCTGGGCCCCATCCGTGGAGAGGTCGCGGCATTCATCGGCCAGGCGAGCATTCCGGTGGTGGCGACGGCCTGTCACGACACCGCCTCCGCGGTGGTGGGCATCCCGATGAACGGCAGCGAGAATCTCTGGTTGTCTTCGGGGACCTGGTCGATCATGGGCGTCGAGGCGGCTGAGGCGATCACCACGCCCGAGGCTTTCGAACTGGGATTCTGCAACGAGCTCGGGGTGGAGAACAGCGTCCGGTTTTTGAAAAACATCGGAGGCCTGTGGCTCATTCAAGAGTGCAAGAGGCAGTGGGATCTGGACGGGGAGAAATTCGACTACGCGAAGATGGCCGAGATGGCGACCGAGGCGGAGTCGTTCACCGCGTTCATTGATCCGGACGACGCGACTTTCGCGAGTCCGGGTGAAATGCCGGACAAAATCCGGGCCTTCTGTGAGAAGACCGGCCAGGCAGTTCCCCAAAGCCACGGCCAAGTCTTGCGGGTGGCGACCGAGTCACTGGCCCTCAAATACCGCGTCGTTTACGACCGGATCCGGAAATTGACGGGGCGTGATTTCAAGCGCCTCCACGCCGGCGGTGGCGGTATTCAGAACGAGTTGCTCAGTCAGGCGACGGCGGATGCGCTGGGGATCGAGGTGGTGGCCGGGCCAGTGGAAGCGACGTCGTGCGGCAATGTGATTACCCAAATGATCGGGACGGGTCACCTGCCGGATTTCAAGTCGGGGCGGGATCTGATCCGGCGTTCGTTTGAGTTCCGGATTTTCGCACCCTGCAATCCGGAGGCGTGGGAAGCGGCATTCCTGCGCTTCAAAGCGGTGCTCGGAGAGGACTGAGTCTCAGGGTAATGGTGCGATCGGGACCAGATAAAGCTTCCGCGCGACGTATTCGTTAGGGCTCATCGTCTCGATATGGCCGTCCACGAAAAGGACCGGGACTCTTTCC
>JAYWDF010000713.1:0-4167 GCA_043779985.1 Akkermansiaceae bacterium
GACCCTGCCCCACAACTGGATCGCAAAGGTCCTCTCCCTCCTTCTGGCAATAGCGATATGGTTTCTGATTAAGGTCCATCTCGCGACGACGGACCTTCAGTCCACCCCTCCACCCAAGGCCAAGGTCGTGGAGGAAGTTCCCCCGCGGGCCCGTGTCCAGGAGACCAAAAAGCGCTGAAACGGAACGTTTCAGCGCTTTCAAAGGATCTGAATTGGTCGGAGATTTAGAGCAGACCCAGCGCTGCGGAGATCAGCAGATCGTCATCGATCAGCCACTTCGCGGCTTCGGCTCCCGGGCTCGTCGCCTTCGCGGCTGAGGTGGACTCGGTGACGTCGATCGTCAGGCCTTCACCACGGATGCGGCGCACCACTCCGCCTGCGTCGTAAATGGCCATAAATGCCGCGAGCACCTTGATGGACGCTTGGGTCACTGCCGCTTCGTCATTCCGACCCAGCAACGCGTCCAGCAAAACCGGCGTCGGGTCGATCGAGCAGGAAAGTCTCGTGGCGGCACCATTCGCCACACTGGAAATTCCTGCCGCCCCGGCGTTCTCAAGCGCACTTGCGAGTGCGGCAGTCCGCGCAGCGAGGTCCGGCTGGGAAAGTGCGGTGGGAAGCTCGGATTCAAGCCCGGTGGCAAGCACGACTTGGCGGGCATGGAGACGTGCCCAGTCAGGCGAACGGAGGGCTGAGTCGCCATCGGACCCGGTGCGACGGCCGGCCACGCCGGTCTGAACGAACGACGCAATCGCCTCGGCAGCGCGTCCGCACTTGATTCCGGCACAAACCGGAGCCAAGGCAAAAGCCGCAAGCCGGCTGGAAAGCAGCACATTGCCCATGGCTTGCATCTTCGCACCCAAGAGAGCATCCCGCTCCCGCTTGACGGTGAAGAATTCCATGGCCCGCCGCAGCGTCACTTCCAGCTGGGGAATGTCCCACGGCTTGGTCATGTAGCGGAAAATCCCGCCTTGGTTGACCGAGCCGATGGCGGCATCGATGTCGGAATACGCGGTGGAAAGAATCTTAATGATGTCTGGATATTGATCGGCAATCTTCGAGAGAAAGCCCACCCCCGTCTCGTTGGGCATCCGTTGGTCGGTCACGATGATGCCGATTTCATTGGCATGCTGGCGGAACACCTTGAGGGCCTCGACACCGTCTTCGGCTTCGAGAATTCTGAACTTTTCCCCGAACAAACGGCGGAAATATTTACGGGTGTTTGCTTCGTCATCCACGAATAGGATGGCGTAGCGTTGGTAGTCATAGGCGTCGATCTCGTTGCTCATGGTGGTCGATGGAAAGGGGTTGAATTTAACTTTGCTAGGGAGAGAGTGATAGAATTAGGCGGGTTGGTCGAGTACGGATTCCGGTTCCGGACTGAAACTTGGTGCGGGAAAAGCAATCCGGAACCGGGTAAACTCGGTCGGCCGACTGTCCACCTCGACGATCGCCTTGTGCGCTTGCAGGATTTGATGGGTGATCGAAAGCCCGAGGCCCATGCCTTTTCCGACATCCTTCGAAGTGAAGAACGGATCGAAAATTTTCTGTAAATCCTCCGGCGGGATGCCGATTCCATTGTCGCGGATCGTGACCTGCCAGCCCTCACCCGCGGCGTCGATCGCCACGTCAATGCGCCCTGGATCGCCACCGATGGAGGCGATGCGCTGATGGATCGCATCGATGCTGTTTTGGAAAAAGTTAATGAACACCTGGACCAACTGGTTGGGATTACCACTGATCAGGGCGTTGCTTGGGGAGATTAGGTTGAACTCGATTTCCTTGCCCACCTGATGGCCGACCATGCGCCGCGAGCGGCCGACGATCTCCGCAAGATCCGCGTCACCGGACGTAGCCTTGTCATCCCGCGTGAATTTCCGGAGGTCGATGACGATTTGGGAAACCCGCTCCACCCCCTCGCGGATGTCCTTGAGGATATCCGCATAATCTTCCTGATCCTTGTCGGGCATCACCTTGGTGAAGGTCTCCAGGGCATGAAGACCCGCGCTGGCGTAGTTAAGCGGATTGTTGATCTCATGAATGATCCCCGCACTCATCCGACCCAGCGCGGAGAGCTTTTCATTCCGGACCATCATCACCTCGTTTTCCTTGATCTGCTCGAGAGCGGAGTGGAGTTCGGTATTGAGATCCATGATCTCACGCCGGACACGGGCCATGGCGATTTGATTTTCGAGTCGCAGGGCAAGCTCGGCACTGGAGAAAGGCTTGGTTAGGAAATCGTTGGCACCTGCCTGGAGCGCACTCAGCTTGGTGGCCTCGTCGGCACGCGCCGTTAGAATGATCACCGCCACGCCCCGGGTCATGTGGTTTTCACGGATCCGGCGGCAGACTTCCACCCCATCCATCTCGGGCATCATGTGGTCGAGAAGCGCAAGCTGTGGACGGCGCAGGCGGACAAGCTCGAGTGCATCGGCTCCATCGGAAGCCTCGATCACGTCCACATCCTCAAGCTGCATTCTCAGGAACCGGCGGATGTCGGGTTCGTCGTCCGCAATCAGGACGAGAGGCCGCGCGCCACTGGGGCGGGCGCCGATCATGGGGGAAGCCATGGGGCCGGCAGGAGGCATCTGGGTGACCGTGCGTGGGGCCATTTTCCCCGGAATCGAAAGTGCGGCACGCCGGTGAAGATTGGCGATGTTCCCCCCGTCTTTCAAAGGCTCGTCTTCGACATTCCCGGATTCAATCAAGGCTCCGGATGCCGCAGGGAGCTCGATGATGAAGGTGGTACCGTGGCCGAGTTGACTGTCCACTTTCACCTCGCCGTCCATGGCTTCCGTCAAGCTGCGGACGAGCGCGAGTCCGATGCCGGCCCCTTGGAATTTGCGGGTCGACGAGCTATCAACCTGCCAGAAGCGCTCAAAGATTCTCGGCAGGACCTCCGGAGGAATCCCCACGCCAGTGTCTTCGACCGTAAGCCGGAGACGCTCCTGCGCTACGTTCACCTTCACTTCGATGGTCCCGCTCGAAGGCGTGAACTTGATCGCATTGATGACGAGGTTGAGGAGAATTTTATCGAACTTGTCGCGGTCGATCTCGACGGCGTCGCTATCCGTCTGACACTCCCAAAGCAGTGCCACGCGGTCCTGCTCGGCGAGATGGCGCACGGAGCGCAGCAGCCCGTCGATATGTGCGGCAATCAGGGTCGGCTGGCGGTTGACATCCGCATGCCCGGTGTCGAAGCGGACGAGGTCCAGCAAGTCATCGATCAACTTGAGCAGTCGCAATCCGTTCTGCTCAAGCATCATGGTCATTTCCTGGACCAGCGGATCGACGCTTTGACGGCCAAGCACCATCCGCAAACGTTCGGTGATGCCGAGCATGATGGTCAGCGGCGTGCGGAGTTCATGACTGATATTGGCAAAGAACCGGGTCTTCGCTTCGTCAAGTTCGCTGAGCTGGCGATTCTGCGCCTCGAGCAATCCACGCGATTTCTCGACTTCCATGCGCAGACAAAATTCGCTGAACCGCAACCGTTCGTAGTAATAACTTCCCGCTAGGACAAAGACCGAAGTGGCGAAAAGGAAGTAAAAATTCCCAAACAGAATCTGAGTGTCGGAAACCACCGGAGAAAGAGCCACCGCCGCGATATAACAGACAAACGTCGCGACGATCATCACAAACGAGCTCCAGAAGGTCCACCTCAGCAACAACGAGAGTCCTACGAGAACGAGGTTCAAACCGGCGTAATACACCGAGTTTCCACCGTGCGTGACCGAGATCATCACGCAGATCGAAATCAACGGAAGAAGCGCAATTCCCTGTGCTGCGATATTGGAGCCGGAGGAATATCGGGTCTTCCCAAGATACAGGAAAATCAGCCCCAGAAGCAGCGCACACGTCGCACGGATCAACAGAAAATCCAAGAACCGGTTCGAGATGATGACCCAGTCAAGAGATGCCCCGGCAAGCATGAACACGGCGGCTAACATCGCCGCACGCCGCGCGTTGTCGAAGGCGATTCCGTTTTCGTATTCGCGGAATGCCGTCTTCAGTTCCGCGTTTGACTCACGGAAGTTGACGCTGGCTTCAGCCATTGGCGAGTTCGATTTCAAGGAACAAATTTACGCCCGTGGAATCAGCTTTGATCGTCGTGCCTTTCAAGTTCAACCCATCAGGCACAAGGTCGGCCATTTCGGTCTCATCGCGATA
>JAYWDF010000714.1:0-4157 GCA_043779985.1 Akkermansiaceae bacterium
CCGCGGCTCATCCCGTACGTCGAAGTCGTCCGGAAAATCGCCGCGGAAAAAGGCGTGCCCTGCGTGGATCTCCACGCCCGCAGCCTCGATCAACTCGAAAAAATCGGTGCCGCCGCCGCGCGGGAATACGACAAGCCCAGCAAAGATCCCGCCGTGCCGGACAGCACCCATCTCTCGCCCAAAGGTGCCGCCGCCACCGCCAAATTGGTTGCGGCCGAAGTCCGCGCCAAGATCCCCGGCTTCACCTCACTTCTTACCGACACCCCATGAACACGCTTATTTCAAAACTACGATTGATGCGGTTTGCCATCGCGGCGGCCCTGATCTGCTCCATTTCCCAGACCCATGCGGCGGAAAAAATCCGCATCGTCCTCGCCGGGGATTCCACGGTGACTGACAACGCTGGCTGGGGCAAAGGCTTCGCCAAGTGCATGACCGGCGACGTGGAGGTCATCAATTTGTCCAAAGGCGGGCGCAGTTCGAAGAGTTTCATCGCCGAGGGTTCCTGGAAAAAGGTGCTCGATTTGAAACCGAATTATGTGCTGCTCCAATTCGGCCACAATGACCAGCCCGGCCACGGGGATCGCGAGACCGATCCGCAAACAACTTATCGGCAGCACCTGGTCCAATACGTGGATGAAGCCAGGGCCGCGGGAATCGAGCCGATTTTGGTCACTCCGCTCAGCCGCCGGCAATGGGGTAAAGACGGGAAAATCCGTTCCGGGCTCCAGCCGTGGGCGGATGCAGCGAAGGCCGTCGCTGAGGAGAAACGGGTTCCGATCATCGACTTGCACGCCCGTTCGATCGAGATTTACGAGCAGATGGGCCGGGAGAAAGTTCTGGAAATTTCGCCCCTCAAGAACGCCGACCCGGGCTCCGTGAACTCTGATACCACGACTCCTGGCAAACAGGCCGTTGATGGCACCCACCTCAACGAAAAAGGCAGCGAGATTTTCGGCCCGATCGTCGCGCAGGGGTTGAAGACGGCAGTTCCAAAACTCGCACCCCACATCAAATGAAGTATCTGACCGCGCTCGCCTGGATGATTTGCGACATCTCCCTGGCGGCGGAAATCAAGATCACCGTCGCGGCGGATGGCAGCGGCGATTTCAAAACCGTGCAGGAAGCCATCGCGGCGGCCCCGGAAAAAGGTGCCGGGCGGACGGTCATCCGGATCAAGGCCGGGATTTACCCCGGCCCGGTCATTGTGCCAGCGAACAAGCCGCGGGTGACTTTCCTCGGTGAGGGAGCCGAAAAGTCGATCCTCACCTACGCGCTCAACGTCAACGATCCCATCCCGGAGGGCGCGGACAAATTCAATCCGGGCCTCCACATCCGGGGCGACGATTTCCAAGCCGACGGGCTGACGATCCAAAACACCTCCGGCGACCATGGCCAGGCGCTGGCGCTGCGGGTCGATGGCGACCGCGCGGTTTTCAGGAATTGTCGGCTGCTCGGCTGGCAGGACACCGTGATGCTCAACAAAGGCCGCCAGTATTTCAAAAATTGCCACATCGAAGGCCGAGTGGATTTCATCTACGGCGACGGCACCGCGGTCTTTGAGAGCTGCACGATCCACAGCAAAAACGGCGGTTACATCACCGCCGCCAGCACTCCCGCAGATCATCCGTTTGGATTTGTCTTCATCCGTTGCAAGTTGACTGGCGACCCGACCCCGTGGATCGACCCGGCCGGAAACCCCGTGAAACCCTCGAAAAATCCTTTGGCTTACCTCGGCCGTCCGTGGCGTCCCCACGGCAGCGTCGCCTTTCTGGAATGCGAAATGGGCAGCCACATCCGGCCAGAAGGCTGGCACAATTGGCGCAAGCCGGAGAACGAGCTGACCGCCCGCTACGCCGAGTATGGCAATACCGGCCCGGGCGCGGCCACTGCGGCACGCGCGGCTTGGGGCAAGCTGCTTGCCAAGGAAGACGCGGAAAAAATCACCGTAACCGCCGTGCTTTCCGGCACCGACGGCTGGAATCCCTCAAAGTGAACGACGCTAAAAACCCAATTACGATCATGGCCTCCTCCGTTGTTGTTCCCTTTCGCGCTTCTTGGTGGTTCCTCGCGCTCTTTTTTCTGCCTGCGTCCTCGGTTTCCGCTCAAGACCCGGCTGTGTTCGTGGCGTTCAAGTCGGGAACCTCGGGGGCGGCGACCGCGACAATCGCCGCTCCGGGCACCGGCTGGAGCTATAGCGCCGCCGCGCCCGTGGCGGGCACGATATGGAATCAGGTTTTCCGGCCAAGTCCTCAAATCGCAGCGGGCACCACTGCCACCACCGGCAGCTATGTTTACTCCGCCAACAACGTCCTCCTGACCAGTGGCGCGGGGGGCGCAACGAACATTCGTCTGACCGTGGCGATCAATATCGGGGAACTCGAAACAACACGCGTCGAGCCGACTTCAGGCGCGGGTGGAACGACCAATCTCGGCCCCGGCGGATTGATGGGGCAGGCGTGGCGCATCTACCTCAGCGGCAATTCTGCGACCATGACCGTGACGGGCCTGACTCCCGGCGCGCAGTTCCTGCTGTATGTCTATGGCTCGGTCGAATCGACCACCGGTAGCCGGGGCGGCCAGTTTACCTTGCCAGCGGCCTACCGGGGGAACGCTGCGACCGCCAGCGTCGTGACAGCAGGTGGAAATTTGAGCAACATCTTCGCTTTAAACGGAAGCACTTACAGCCTGACTGCCGCCGGCACGACATGGAATGTCATCCACGCGAAAGCGGACGCGGCAGGGATTACCCAATTCACAACGGCAAGAAATGGTAGCAACCAATACATCAACGGCTTCCAGTTGATCCCATATCCGGCACCGTCGATCGTCACGCAGCCGCCGGCAAGTTCCTCCGGCGTGGTTGGGACAAGCGCTTCATTTTCCGTGACGGCGAGCAGCCCCGGCCCGCTCGCCTATCAATGGCAACGCGGCACGAACAGCGGCGCGAGTTTCAGCAATATCGACAGCACCACGAATCCCTCTGCCGCGACGGCCACACTGGCGTTATCAAACGTCCAGATGTCAGATGCCGCCACCTACCGGGTGGTGGTGACGACTCCCGGCGGCTCGGTCACGAGCAACAACGCCGTCTTTAGCGTGACTGCCAATCCCGCGCCGATCTTCAGCATCCACCCGGTAAGCCAGACGATTCTCGCCGGCGGGAGCGTGATTTTCACCGCCTCCGCTTCCGCGCCATCCGGCGTGAGCTACCAGTGGTTCAAGGAGAGTGTGGCAATCAGCGGAGCGACGAACTCGTCCCACACGATCGCTGCGACGGCAACGGCTGACTCCGGCAGCTACACGGTGCAGGCAAGCAATACGTATGGCAACGCGACGAGCAACGCGGCCTTGCTGGTCGTTGTGAATGTTCTGCCCATCCCCGCATTTCCCGGCGCGGAAGGTCCGGGCTCCACGGCCAGCGGCGGCCGGGGAGGGGACGTTTTCCACGTCACCACCCTCGACGACGACCGCGTCACGCCGCCCGTGGGATCACTCCGCTCCGGCCTGACCACCGCGCCGGCGGGCGGGCGCACGATTGTTTTTGACGTTGCCGGCACCATCCGGTTGCGTTCGTCGCAGGTAAACGACGCGGGTTCCAATATCTGGCTCCGGTCGGGGGCGAACAATATCACGATCGCCGGCCAGACCGCGCCGTATCCCGGCATCACCATCATTGGTCAGACAACCAAGCTCACCGGCGACAACATGGTAATTCGCAATCTGGCGTTCCGCCCCGGCCCGGACGCAAAAAGTCCGGGGATCGCGACCAACGACGGTCTCTCCTTGCAGACCAAGAACTCGATCATCGATCACGTCTCGGTCGGATTTTCGGACGACGAAGGCATTTCCCCCACGGACGCGGCGACGAATACCACGGTGCAGTATTCCATCATCGCGGAGGGGCTCAATTATGTTCTCCAGGACGGGTCCGCCCACGCGATGGGCACGCTGCTAGCCAGCGAGGTGGCGGACGCGCCGCTGAGCCTGCACCACAATCTTTACAGCGACATGAGGACGCGCAATCCGCGCGTGGGCAACGACGGCAACGGCGTCACTCTCGGTGGCCCGAACGAAGGCTCCATCAACAACATCAGCAATAACGTCGTTTACAACTGGACCGGGCGGGCCTGTTACGACGTCACCGGCAAACCGGC
>JAYWDF010000715.1:0-11489 GCA_043779985.1 Akkermansiaceae bacterium
ATACAGCATGTTCGTCCGCCCTCACGGCGGTGCACGTCGCGTGTGAACACATTCTCGCAGGCCACTGCAAAACCGCGATGGCTGGCGGCGTGACGGTGATGATCACGCCAGATGGATTCATTGGCTTCTCCCAAGCCGGAATGCTTTCCCCCGAGGGAAAATGCAAAGCCTTCGATGCCTCCGCTAACGGTTTTGTCCGCGGTGAAGGAGCGGGCATGGTGCTGCTGAAACGACTCTCCGACGCCATCGCAGACGGGGATCCGATTCACGCGGTGATCATCGGATCCGCCGTGAACCAAGACGGGCACACGAACGGAATCTCCCTTCCTAGCCCCGATGCGCAGGCACGCTTGGTCCGCGATGCCTGCGCCATTGCCGGCATATCCCCATCCCAAGTCGGCTACGTGGAAGCGCATGGCACAGGCACCGCCGTCGGCGATCCGATCGAGGCCCACGCCCTCGCAGAGGCGCTTTGCCAAGAGCGCCCGGAGGATGAACCGCTGGTGATCGGCTCGGTGAAAACCAACCTCGGTCATTTGGAAACGGCTTCCGGCGTGGCCGGACTTGTCAAAGCCGCATTGATTCTCAAACACGGTCGGATTCCCGCGAGTCTCCATTTCGATACCCCCAATCCGAACATCGACTTCACCCAACTGAAACTGCGGGTGGCTGTCGAAACAGAGCCATTCCCGAAAATCGCGGATGTCCGAACCGCCGGGGTCAATTCATTCGGCTTTGGTGGTGCGAATGCACACGTCGTCCTAACCGAGTCCCCCTTGTGCCCCCAGCCATCATCGGCGGTCGCGGACATGGATCGCGCTTGGCCGCTCGTTCTCTCGGCACGTTCTGAGGAGTCACTGCTGGCGGCGGCCTGGCGCCTGAGCGTCTGGATAGACGACCATTCAAAACTCAATGGCAGTTCGCCGGTGCTACCCGATCTCACATACATGCTGGGCGCGCGTAGGAACCACCACTCTTACCGACTCTCGCTGACTGCACGCTCGATGGCCGAAATGGTGCAGGAGCTTGCAGCGTTTTCAACAGGAAGCGCAGGCCCGGCACTGCGCACCTCATTCGCACCGCGGCGTGAGCAGGCGGCCCAGGTCGTCTTTGTAATGAGCGGCCAGGGAACCCAGTGGTGGGGTATGGGTCGCGAACTCATGCGCCATGAACCGGTATTCCGACGGATGTTGGAAGCTTGTGAAAAAGCCATGCGTCCATGGGCGCGGTTCTCACTAACCGAAGAACTCGCCCGCCCGGAGGAGAGCTCACAAATGCAGAAAACTGAAATTTCGCAGCCCGCGATCTTCGCCATGCAAATGGCGCTTGCCGAGCTTTGGAAATCCTGGGGCGTCCAACCGGCCGCAGTGGTGGGCCATAGCGTCGGTGAAATCGCAGCCGCTTGTGTTGCAGGCATCCTCACCTTGGACCAAGCCGCCAAGATCATCGTGCATCGCGGACGCTTCATGGACCAATGTTCTGCCGCGGGCGGGACCATGCTCGCCGTCGGCATGAGCCCGGATGAAGCGCAGGAGGTCATCGACCGCCATGATAAAGATGTCAGCATCGCAGCCTTCAACGGCCCACGCTCGCTCACCCTTTCCGGATTAAAGACCTCGCTGGAGGTCATCGCCGCGGAGCTGGAAGCGAAGGGCACGTTTGCCAGGTTCCTGCAAGTCAGCCACCCCTTCCACCACGCGATGATGCAGCCCGCTGCCGACGCGCTACTGGCGGCACTTGGCGACCTAACGCCGATGCCCGCGATCCTCCCGTTCTGCAGCACCGTGACCGGCACGGCACTCGATGGTACCACATGCGATGCCGAGCACTGGGCCGCCGGAGTGCGGCAGCCCGTCGAGTTCGCCTCCGCGATCTCCGCGATCTCCGCAGTCGCGCAGTCCGGTGTCGACGTCTGGCTTGAAATCGGTGCCCACCCCGCATTGGTCCGTTCGATCCAGGAATGCCTCGCTGACACCGGCACCAAGCCCACCATCCTTGCCTCGGCCCGCCGCGAGCGTGAACACGAATCCTTGCTTGAAACCGCGATGGATCTGCACCTCGCTGGTGTCGAGCTCGACTTTGCAGAGCTAACGCCATCACGCCGCCTCCTCGACCTCCCGGCCTACGCCTGGGATAAAAGTCGATGGTGGAGTGAATCCGCTGAAATGCGCGAAGGTCGCCTCGCTCCTGGCGGCCGCGGATTGCTAGACGTGCGTCTGCCGCGTGCCACCCCGACGTGGATCACCCGCCTTGACGGCCGCCACATGGCCTTCCTGAAGGACCACCGGGTCGAGAATCTCATCGTATTCCCTGCCGCAGGCTTTGTGGAGATGGTGCTCGAAGCGGGTATCCAGCTGTTCGAGGGTAAGCCGTTTGTGATAGAGGATTTCGAAATCCGCAAGCCACTGATTCTGCCGGATCCGCCATCCGGATTGCTGTTGGAGATCTCCTATGATCCCGGCGAACGCACGTTTGCAATCCAAAGCCGTTTCGACACCGGTGCCTCATGGTCGGTGCATGTCGTGGGGTCGATGCGCGGTGAGCGCACCGAATCCACGTTCGCAGAATCTACGTGGGATTCGGCTTCCTCAGCGGCACTGGATGCCGTCGGACTGGATTCCTTCTATGGACACATGGGCGAAATGGGATTGCGCTACGGTGAAGAATTCCGCCCCATCCGCGAGCTAGCAGCTTCCCGGGGCAAGTCCGCCGGACGCATATCCTTGTCGAATACGATTGCTCATCGGGCAGGCGAATATCCGCTCCACCCGGTCTTGTTTGATGGCGCTCTTCAAATCTTCTCGGCAGGTGCGGCCACCATCGAGGGGCGAACCGCGGGGCTCAGGCTGCCCGTGCGCTTCGCAAGAATCCTTTTCCTCCGGTCCCCGGGAGCATCCAGCCTCGTGCGTGCCGGAGTGAAGGAAGCAAATGATGAATTTGTCGAGGGTGGCATCGACTTGTTTGACGAAAGCGGCAGACCCTGTGTCCGCATCGACGGCTTCCGTGCGATCAGCGTCGAAGGTGGCCGCCGCTCCGGCAAGAACGGTAAGGGCCGCGACCTGATCTATCATGTTGCTTGGGAAAAAACCGTGGCGGACACGCGCCCTCCTTCTCCTGAACCCGTGCCGTTAGCCCGCATGAAAGCGGTGGCACAGCATGCTCTGGATGAAGTCTTCGACATGCGGGGACGTGCCAATTTAGAGGCAGCCAGTGCCGCCGGTGACGAACTGACGGCAGCGCAAGTCGCTAGCGGATTCAGGGAGATGGGTGCCAGCGCGGATAAGATTTTCACCGCGAACTCGCTGGGAGTGGCGAAGTCCATGCAACCCGTATTCAACCAACTGAGCGATAACCTGGTGCACCAGAATCTGCTCACGAAAGATGGTGAGGGCTACCAACCCAATGCCGCATTCACCGCTGCGGCAGACTCTGCGCCCGGACTGCTCCGCGCGAGCATCGGGACTTATCCAGGGCATTTGCCCGAAGCGATCCTTTGCGGCGCGACGTGTGCGGAACTCGGGGCTATCATGCGGGGAGAAAAGGAAGCGGTCCAAGTTCTTTTCAGCAACGGTGGTGCGGACCTCTTGGACCAATTCTACGGGGACGGGCTGGTCACCAGTCCATGGCTCGCAGCCGTCGGTCTGGCGGTGGAAGAAGCCGCCCGCCACCTTCCCGAAGGGCGAGGCCTGCGCATTCTCGAAATCGGTGCCGGCACTGGTGGACTCGCCTCGCAAGTATTGCCTCTCCTTGAACGTGGGGTGCATTCCTATGTCTTCAGTGACGTATCCCTCGCATTCTTCCCTGCAGCTCGCCAAAAACTTGCGGCATTCCCGGAAGTTGACTTCAAGGCATTCGACTTGGAAAAATCCGGCACCGCGCAGGACTTTGAAGCCGGATCGTTCGACATCATCCTTGGCACAAACGTGATCCATGCCGTCGGTGACGTGCGTGAGGCACTTGCCAATATTCACGAAATGCTGGCCCCGGGTGGAAGCCTGTTATTTGTGGATGTGGGCCACTCCGCATTTGTGGCTCAATGCGGTTTTCGGCCTCACCGGCGGCTGGTGGCGCTTTACCGATCGCGATCTCCGCCCCCACCATCCCCTCCTCCAACGCTCGCAATGGGAAACCGTGCTGCGCGAATCGGGCTTTAGCGAAACGGCATCGCTCTGCGGACTGGTTCGCTCGCAAGGTGGCGAGAGTCTCATCGGCCTCATGGCGCGCAAACCGTGGGTCACTTCGCTAGCAAATTCCACGGCCGCCATGGAAACGCCCGCGGAGAAATCTTGGTTGCTCTTCGCGGATTCGTCCGGCCTTGGCGCCCATCTGGCCGCTCAGCTCCGAGCCGCCGGCGCCCGCTGCCGCATCGTGCACCGCGGCAGTAGTTTCATGGCTGAAGATGGCGATGGATTCATCCTGCGTCCCGAAGCTCCGGAGGATTGGAAACAACTGCTCGAATCCTGCGCGGACGACTCTCCAGACCGTTTCGTGGTGCTATGGAGCTTGGATGAAACTGAGCAGGCATTGCATGCAAATGCTGCCATGTTAGGCACGGACCCCCTATTCCACCTATCACAAGCCCTCGGAAACTTCAATCCGGCCGCCAGGCTGCGGATCGACGTGGTGACTCGCGGCGCGCAGCCCGTCGGCAGGGGGCTCAACGTGGCCGTCGCCCAGGGAGCTGCGATCGGGCTCATGCGCGTCATCGCTAACGAATACCCGAACTTCACCTGCCGGGGCATCGATTTGGCGAGTGCGACATCTGATGCTGACGGCGGATTGCTTTGGAGCGAACTCTGCAACAGCGATGCCGAGCGCGAAGTCGCCTTCCGGGGTGAGGCACGCTATGTCCGCCGCATCAACCGGGGGCTAGCTCCCCGCGAACGACTGCTAGAAAGCACCACGCCCCTGCGCCTCGAGTCTCGTGAGCGCGGGCTGCTTGATGCGTTGCGCTTGGTTCCATTTGCGCTACCGGCCTGCGGACCGGGCGAGGTGATGATCGAGGTGAAAGCGGCCGGAATGAATTTCCGCGATGTGCTCAAGGCACTCGCTCTCTATCCAGCCGAGACTGCCGATGCAAGGATCTTTGGCGACGAAGTAGCCGGTGTGATCCGGGCGGTAGGCACCGGGGTCACGCATGTCGCACCAGGCGACCGTGTTTTTGGTCTCGCCGTGTTCGGATTGGCAACCCACTCAATGGCGCGGGCAGGTGACGTCCGAATCATCCCCGACGGACTGTCCTTCGAGGAGGCGGCCACGCTGCCAGTGGTTTTCATGACCTCATGGCATGCGCTGGAAACTGTGGGCCACCTCAAAGCGGGCGAACGCATTCTCATTCATGCTGGCGCCGGTGGAGTCGGAATGGCCGCGATCCAGATCGCCCATCACCTCGGCGCAAAAGTGATCGCGAGCGCCGGCAGCGCCGCCAAGCGCGCCCTGCTGAGCACGCTCGGAGTGGAGCACGTCATCGATTCACGGCGAGGTGACTTTGCAGAGAACGTCATGGAAATCACCGCCGGCAGGGGTGTGGATGTCGTGCTCAACGCGCTGTCCGCCGAGGCCATTCCCATGGGGCTTTCCTGCCTGGCGCAGTTCGGCCGCTTCATTGAAATCGGCAAACGCGATATCTATCAAAACTCACGGATCCCGTTGTGGCCGTTGCGGAAGAATGCTTCATTTCATGTAGTCGCGATGGACGCGATCTTCAGCGGAGATGAAGATCGAACCCGCCGCCTCTTGGAGAAAATCGCCGTCTTGGTCGATCAAAAGGCCTTGCATCCGCTTCCCTTCCGATCATTCCCGGCCTGCCGCATCGACGTGGCATTCCGCTTGATGGCGCAGGGCAAGCACACCGGCAAAGTCATCGTGTCGTTTCCGGAACCCTTCGTTGCAAGACGGGGCGAGCCACTGGTCGCGGCCTTCGAGGTGAAGCCGGACGCTTGTTACCTAATTACCGGCGCATTCGGTGGATTTGGAAAAGTGCTGGCCGAATGGCTGGTTGACTGTGGTGCGCGCCATCTCATACTCACGAGTCGCAGCGGAGCGGCCACTCAGGAGGCGGAAGACTTTCTGGTCATGTTACATGCACGAGGAGTCCATGTCCAAGTGGTGCGGGCCGATGCGGGATCTCCTGAAGACGTCACACGCTTGCTCACGGAGATTTCAGCGGCAGGTATCCCACTCAAAGGGGTGTTCCACCTCGCAATGGTCATCGATGACGCACCCCTCGCAGCACTCACCCGGGAACGCATGCAGAGCGTGCTGGCACCCAAGGCGCACGGCGCATGGCTGCTGCATGAAGGCACAAGCCACCTATCCTTGGACTGCTTCGTGATGTTTTCATCCGTCTCCAGCATCTTCGGGAACTCGGCTCAAGGCAACTACGCCGCGGCAAACGCATTCCTCGACTCGCTCGCCTATCATCGCCAATCCCTCGGCCTCCCTGCCTTGGTGATCAACTGGGGTGCGCTCGGGGGCGAGGGCTACGTCGCCCGCAACGAGCGGGTTGCTGAATATCTGGCACGCCAGGGAACCACTCCCTTGTCACCAACCGAAGTTGTCTTCCTCATGGAGTCGTTCCTGAATGCAGGGACCACCCAAGCGATGGCACTCAGGGTGGACTGGTCAAAATGGCGGCAGTCATTCCGCGGAAGTCAGGAAAGTCCTCTGCTAGAGCGCATTTTCGCCGCGGGTGTGGAAGGACCCGATGCGGGTGGGGCCAAGGGAGATTGGCGGATCAAAATCGAGTCCGCTGCTCCCGAAGACCGCCTCGAGGTCATCGGCCAAGCCGTCCGTGATGTCGTGGGATCGGTGTTGCGCGTAAAGCCCGAGGGGCTCCGCGTGGATCAGCCACTTACCGACTTGGGTCTCGACTCTTTGATGGCGGTGGAAATCGAGAATTCCATCGAAAGCGCGATTGGAGTGGCGCTGCCACCTGCCAGTCTGATGCGCGCTCGGACAATCGGCCAAATCGCCACCCTAATCGGTGAGCACATGGGCGGAGCAAGCGCACAAAGTAGTTCAGCCACGGTGCTCAGCGAACCCGAGTCCACCGACAAACTGGACTTGGAAGCGCTGTCCGATGAGCAAATCGGTCGACTCCTTGGCGATGAGCCGACAGAGACGTCCGACGAGTTGGTTATGGAAACACGAGTCTGATACCGGCCATGCCTGAAGACAATCGAGCCCGTCTGAGGCAATGGCTTGAGAGCGGAGAAATCCGCCTTCAACCTCTGACATTTCCGCAGCGCGAGTTATGGGAAGCGTCTCCCCTGCCAGCGGGCGACGCGTCCAATAACATTTGTGCGCTGATCCATGTGCGAGGCCTCCTGACTCCACAAGGCAGCGAGGCGGCCCTGCAAAAAGTGGTGGACCGCCAGGAGGTGTTTCGCCTCTCGTTCTTGCCGGGCAAAGGCCAGCCGATGCAGATGATTCGCAAAACCGGCAAGCCGGCATTGACGTTTCATGATCTCCCGGCGTCCAAAAGATCGCCCGAGGCCATCGAGGAGATCGCGGCTGAAATCTTCAGCAAACCATTTGATCTGATCCAAGGACCGCTCTATCTGGCAGAGGTCTTCCGCCGCTCCGCAGATGATCATGTGTTGGTATTTGCAATTCATCACGCCATCGCCGACGGCTGGACCTTGGGAGTATTCGTCCAGGATCTCTTCGCGGCCTATTTGCAAGGTGTCAGAGGCATCCATACGGGACTGTCCCCCGTCCCGCTTTCCTATTCGGACTGGGGAGCAGCGGAACGCGCGGTATGGCAACAGCCATTACTTGAGCAGCGCGCTGCCTATTGGAAATCCAATCTCGCCGAAGCCACCCGCCTCTGGAGTCCACCCGCTGACCCACTTGAAATTTCAGGCACCTTGCACCGCAGCGTCTCGTCCATTCCGGCAGATCTCGGGCGCGAGATCCGCGAGATCGCCCGACGCAACGGGGCCACACTCTTCAGCACGCTGCTCACGGCTTTCCAAATCACATTTTCAAAATGGACAGGAGCAGATGACATCGTAGTCGGCACCCCCGTGGCAAATCGCAGCAAACAAGCGGTCCGCGAAACGATGGGCTATTGTTCTGGAATCATACCGCTCCGCGGACAAATTGAACCCGCGCGAACTCTATCCGACAGCATTCAAGCCGTTCACGAAACAGCGGTGGAGTCGTTCGCCCATGCGATGCCATTCGCCGAACTGGTTCGCGCTCTCGGCGAAGCTCCATTTCCCGGGCGCAATCCGCTCTTCGAGGTGCGGTTCGCCCTGCAAAACCACCCGGTCCCGGATGTAGCCGTCCCGGGCCTTTCGCTCCAACTGAGAATGCGCTCGACTGGCACCGCCCGATTCGATCTCGCCTGTGAAATCAACGAGGACGGCGACGCATTAGAAGTCGCGTGGCTGTTCCGGCGCAATCTATTCCCCCTCAGGGATATTGAATGTCTGAGCCGCCTCTATCATGCTTGTCTGATGGAAATCTGCAGATCGCCCGACATGTTGACATCCACTCTCATGAACTCGCTGTGATTGACCACCCGAACAGCCCCCGAGATCAGGAGGAACCCCACTGGGTGAGCCGCTCCGCGTTTCAAATCGTCATCATCTTGTTTTTTGTGACCGAGCTGGCCATGGCGGCAGTCATACACAGCGGGAAATCCCTCTGGTTCGCGGTGCCACTCGTCCTGATCGCCAGCCATCTGATGCATGGTGCTGCCGTCGGTTTTCACGAGGCTTCCCACGGACTCCTCAGGCAGAACCGACGTTTCAATGAATTTGATGGCTTGCTCATCGGGTTCATGAGCTTCATGAGCTTCAGTCTCTATCGCGCCGCCCACCAATCCCACCATGCCCACTTCGCGACCGAACGCGACGAGGAGCTTTGGCCATTCGTATTCACAAGCACCCCGCGATGGGCGAGGATTCTTGCAGCCTTCCTCGAGCTCACCTTCGGCTTGTTCTTCACTCCGTTTCTATTCTTGCGAACCTTTCTCCGGGCGGGATCTCCCATCAGGAGTCGGAAGGTGCGGCACCGCATCTGGATGGAACTGCTAGGAATGCTTCTGATCTGGATCTTCATTGTCTCAGTAATCTCGTATTCGCAGCTCTGGCCCTATTTCCTGTGGATGTATCTGGTGCCCACGTTCATCGCGGGAAATCTCCAAAGCTGGCGCAAATACATCGAACACGTCGGCCTCACAGGCGATACGGTCAACAGCTCCACCCGCAGCATCGTCGCACTCGGCTGGCAGGGTCGGTTGGTAGCGTTCACCCTGCTGCACGAGCCATACCACGGGTTGCACCATCTTCACGTCGGATTGCCACATGCGGAACTGCCCGGGCTTTCCTCGGAGTTGGAGCCTAAGACTCCTCAAGAGATTCAGCCATTTCCAAGCTATCGACACGCATTCGTCCATTTACTCAAAAGCCTTTCAGACCCCCGGGTGGGTGCCCAGTGGCTTCAAAGTCCCTTGAATCACCCGCATCGTTCAACGCGCTGACCATCACATCTAACAAATAGCCGATTTCGCTACAATTTTCTCACCCATCATGCAATCTCCCGATCCGATCGTCGCTCAGCGTGATATAGTTTTTGAAGCGAAAGGCCTCAAGAAGGACTTCGACGATGGTCGCGTGCAAGCCCTCAGAGGGGTGGACTTCAGAATCTCGGAAGGCGAGTTCGTCGCCATTACCGGACCCAGCGGCTGCGGCAAGTCCACACTCCTCCAGATGCTTGGCGCACTCGATGTGCCCACCGCCGGCGGCTTGCACTACCGGGGAAAATCGCTGCCCGAGCTGGCCGACCCTGCCGCCTACCGCGCGCAAGAAATCGGCATCATTTTCCAGGCCTTCCACCTGCTACCCACCTTCACTGCCAAGGAGAACGTGCAACTTCCGATGTTTGAGTCTCCCCGCCCTCTTGCGGAACGTCAAAGCCACGCGATCAGTTTGCTGAAGTCCGTCGGCTTGGAGCATCGCCTCGATCACTTCCCGGCAAAATTATCGGGCGGAGAACGCCAGCGCGTGGCCATCGCACGCAGTCTTGCCAATGGTCCCTCCGTGCTCCTTGCCGACGAGCCAACCGGCAATCTCGATAGCGAGAACGCCGCTCTCATTCTCAAGCTGATCATCCGTCTTCATCGCGAACAGAATATGACGCTCGTCATGGTGACCCACGACCTGACCATCGCGCGACAAGCATCACGGACGATCCAGATGAAGGACGGGCACATCGTCTCCGATCACGAAACATTTCCCATCGAATTCTAACATGAAATTCTTCACGATCATTGTTCGCGGACTGCAGCGACGCCCCGTGCGCACTGGACTCACTCTTGTGGGGATCTCTATCGGAATTGCCTCGGTCGTTGCCCTCGTAGGCATCTCCCGCGGCTTCGAACAAAGCTGGGCGAAGGGAATGAAAGCTCGTGGCACGGACATTGTCGTCAGCAATATGGGCAGCGCCCTCGCCCCGAAACCATTCACCGCAAGCGTCCGGGATCGCATCGCCGGGATTCCCCAGGTCGCCGCCACCTGCTCGATATTCGTCGACCTAACAAGCATTGAAGACTCCTCCATGATGGTCGTCTCCGCGCGCGAATGGGGAGGCTTCTCGTGGCAGAACCTCAAGCTTGTTTCCGGACGAATGCCCCACGATGCCCGGGAGCCCGCGGTAGTTCTAGGTCAGAACGCCGCAGACACACTCCATAAAAATGTGGGCGACTTGATCCAGATCGAGGCGAAAGAATTGACCGTCACCGGAATCGTCGATGGCGGGGCCTTGGTGGAAAACGGCTCGGTGATCCTTTCGCTCCCATTGTATCAGGAGATCTCGGGAAACGATGGAAAAATCAACATCATCGACGTGCGCGCGACCCCGGGAATGAATGATGAGGCGATGAAAGGACTCTGCCTGAAAATCAACAGTCTGATTCCCGAAGCCCGCGCCATGGTGGCAGGGGCGCATCTCGGCAATAGCCAGGCCTATCGATTCATCAGCGCGATGAGCTGGGGGACCTCGTTGCTGGCGGTCATTGTCGGCGTCCTCGGCGTAACGAATACGATGCTCATGACCGTATTTGAAAGAAAGCAGGAAATCTGTATCCTTCTCGCGATCGGCTGGAAACGAGGCCGCATCATGCGTATGGTCTTGTGGGAGTCGGCGTTGCTAGGACTGTTGGGGGGTATCGGTGGCGTGATGATCGGCATCGTCGGGGTGAAAGTGCTGGAGACCCTGCCGGCCATTCACGGACTCCTCGAACCGGATTTAAGCCCGCGACTGATGATCGTGTCCGTAGCCATCGCCGTGGTGGTGGGAGTGGTCAGCGGTCTCTATCCAGCCTGGCGGAGTTCACGATTGATGCCGAGCCTCGCCATGCAGGGCTAACAAACAATTATCTAACCATTATGAAAACACTTCCATCATTCATTACCCACCTCACCGTCGCCGTCCTTGTCACAATCGGAGCGGACGCCGCCGAACCCCGGATTCTTTCC
>JAYWDF010000716.1:0-11472 GCA_043779985.1 Akkermansiaceae bacterium
CGGCAAACGTCGGTGTCTGTTGGATAATCTCCCACTGGTCCTGGATGCGGTCGGTGGCGAGGCCGAGCGCGTGCGCATACTCCGTTAGAATTGTCGGTCGTTTCAGTGATTTCGCGAAGCGGCGGAGCGTGGTGTTACCCGGATAATGCGGCGCGTAGATGTCCACGAACTCCGGAATGTTTTCGTAATTCTTCTCGAAATAGCTGCCGATTTTCGGGATGCAGATCGGACGCGAGGGATCGAGTTCCTTGGCGCGACGGCAGGCTTCCATCTCGACATCGGTCACCGGATTTTCGTTGCCGATGCTCCAGATGATGACGGACGGACGGTTCTTGTCGCGGGTGATGGTCGGCTCGACACGGGCCAGAATGTTCTCGCGGTATTTGGAATCGTTCAGATGTTCCTCGCCCTTTCCGATGGACACCTCACACATGACGTAAAAGCCCATCTCGTCGCAGAGTTCGATGAAGCGCGGCTGCGGTGGGTAGTGTGACGTACGGACAAAATTGATGTTGCCCTTTTTCATCAGCTCCAGGTCGCGCCGCATTTCCTCTTCCGTGATGGCGCGGCCGTTTTCCGGCGAAAGGTCGTGGTGGTTCACACCGTGAAGCTTGATCGGGCGGCCGTTGAGCTGGAGCATGCCGCCCACGATGGAAATTTCGCGCAGGCCGATGCGCTCCACGATGGTTTGCAGCGGTTGGCCTTTGTCCGATAGCGTGAGCTGGAGTTGATAGAGCGCAGGGGTCTCAGCCGTCCAGAGCTGTGCCTTTTTCACACTGACAGAGGTCTTATAGGTCCCATGGGACGTATGGGTCATAGGAAGCTCCCCCACTACTTTTCCATCAGGATCTAACAATCTTTCGGCGACGTCGCCGTCCGGATGGCTGATGGAAACCGCCACGGACAATTCCGCCGAACCGTCCGCCGTGAGTTTGGTGCGGGTAGTGAGGTCCGTGAAGTGGGTCTCGGGCACGGAGAAAAGCGTGACGTCCCGATAGATGCCGCAGAGCGCCCAATCGTCGTTCACGTCGAATTCGTAGCCGAGCGGTTTGGTGGCGACGCGCACGGCGAGCACGTTCTCGGCAACGGATCCAAGCGCATCGGTGATGTCGAAGGTGTTGGGATTGTAGGCGCTGGCGGACGATTGGCCGATTTCCCTGCCATTGACCCACGCTTGGAATCCGAATGCGACGCCCTCGAACCGCAGGCACACGCGACGGCCGTCATGCCAACCCGCAGGCACGCGGAACGTGCGTCGGTAGAGTCCGAGCCCATCCTCCAGTTCGAGCGCGTATTTCGGCTTCACGAATCCCTTGAGCTCCCAGTTGGATGGGACGGAAATCCTCCTCCACGACGAGACACTAAATCCCAGTTTGGAAAAATCCGCATCGGGACCGGCGTTGTTGCCAGGGAGATATTTAAAAGACCAGTCGCCGTTGAGGGATTCCCAGAACCCGTTGGTGCGCACGGGCAGCACGTTGGCCGGTTGTGCGTCGGCGCAAACTGACCAGAATGTGAGGAGAGGGAGAAGGAAAGCGGTCTTCACGGAAAGCTCAATGTTAGTGTTTTAACGGCGCGACGGGCCCGTAGATTTCCGCTTCGATGATCTCGAGAGCGCCTTTTCCTCCGCCACCCTTGGCGTCCTCGAGTTTTTTGCCGGTAACCTCGACCATGCCGAAGCCGTCCTTTTCATCGATGTCGCCCGCGAGTTCGATGCGGACGGCCTTGCCCGGCGTGGGCTTCAATTGAAGCGTGACGTAGCCGAGGCTCTTCGGGGTAATACCTTTATAGGCATCCTTGTGATCGACGGTGACCCGCAGCGGATAGGACTTGGAGCGCCAGCCACCCATTTTGAGGGTGATCTCGCTGACGGTTGACGGACTTTCCAGATCGAACTCGATCCAGCCCGTGGCGCGCTTGCCGTCGTTTTTCCAACCGGTGTTCTCGTTGTCGTCGAAGGCTTGCGAAACCAGCTCGGGGGAGGATCCCGCGGTGGCACCGATGATGCGAAGCGGCCTGCGGGTCGGCGTGATGGAGTCCCCCCCAGGCGTGGGACCGCGCTTCAACGAGGCAGACAGGGTCGCGGCGGGAAGAACCTTGGCGAGACCGTCTATCACCAACATGGGCTTGGATGTGAGTTCGATGGAAGCGGGCTTCATTCCATCTGCACTGACTTTGATGGAAATTTTTCCGGCCTGCGGCAACGAGCGGACGAGCACTCGGTTCACCCCGCACTCGGCGGGGAGCTTCTTGGAGAGGATGAAATTGTCAGGGCCTTGCGCAATGCCGCCGCGCCACTCGGCGGATCCAGTTAGATCGAAGCTGACGGTATTGCAGGCGGTCGGGCAGCGGTTGCCCTGCGCATCCACGACCTCAACTTCGACGAGCGCCATATCGGCGCCGTCGGCGAGCAAGCCTCCGGGTGCGGTGCGTGAGGCGAGGCGGAGCGCTACGGGAGCACCGGCGGTTTTTTTCTCAGTTTCGCAGATCTTTTGGCTCTTTGAGTCGTAGCCGACGGCTTTGATCGAGCCGGGCTGGAACCGCACCTCCTTCCACGTGTAAAGGAAGCGGCTTGTCTGCTCACCGAAGCCTAACGACTTACCGTTTACGAACAGCTCGACCTTGTCGGCGGAAGAGACGACATAGACCGGCTTCTTCACCGTCGGTTCGTAGTTCCAGTGGCCGACGATGTAGGCGGCGGGCTTTTCGACATCCACCCAACCGTTCCACATCACTTGGTGGCCATAGAAGGCGTCTTTCGGAATGCGCATCGCGTCCACTTCGCCGCTGCGCCGGTAGTTCTCCGCGCCGCGGCCATGGGTATTCGTATCTGAGAAGACGATGTCCACCCCGCCCGAGCTGACGCGGGCACCGGTGCCGGGCCGCTCGCGCCAGTAATCATACCAGCGCTCGACGTTGGCGACGGCATAAGTGTCCTGATTGCGATTGTAAGGAGCGCCGCTTTCACCCTTCGGCGCGGGAGGGCCGTCGCCGTCCTTATGGTATGGAGGTGTCCATTCGTCCCAGTATTTTCTCAGAGCTTCGTCGCGGTAGTATTCCGTTGCCCAGAATGGGATGCGCGCGCTCTTGTTGATATAGAGCATCTCGCCGCCGTATTCGGCGACCCTGCTGTCTAACATTTCACGGGATCCCGAGGCGCGTCCGCCGTGCGGGTCGTATTGGTCGCGCAGCGCCTTGAGTTCGGCCATGTGCGCCTCGCTGATGCTTTCGTTACCACCTTCGTAGAAAGCGACACTCGGGTTGTTGCGGTTGTAGATGATGGCGTCGCGCATGAGTTCGACCCGCTGGCTCCATTGGCGGCCTGCGGAATCCTTTTCCTTGTCGCCCGCGGGCATGGCTTCCAACAAGCCGACGCGGTCACAAGATTCGATATCCTGTTTACCCGGGGTGACGTGCATCCAGCGCACGAGGTTGCCGTTGCTTTCCACCATGAGGTCGTTGCTAAAATCGCTCAGCCAAGGCGGCACCGACTGTCCGACTGCCGGCCACTCGTTGGTCGAGCGTTGCGCGTAACCTTTCATCTGGAGGGTGCGGTCGTTGAGCTTTACCATGCCTTTGGTGAACTCCAGCTTACGGAAGCCCGTGCGGGTCACAACGGTATCGACGGGCTTGCCCTCGACCTTGAGCGTTGTGGCTACGTCGTAGAGATAGCCGTAGCCCCAGCTCCAGAAATTCAGATCGGAAACCCTGGCGCTCGCGCTGATTGTCTTGGTTTCGCCGGCACCGAGGGTCTGGTCGCCGCCTGGGATCGTCTGCATCCGTTTGCTGTCCGGGCCCGTGATGGTGACTTCGTAGCTGAATTTCTGCGGGCCGGCGGATTCGTTTTTCACCTGCGTCTCCGCGGTCACCTTGGCGGACTTGCCCTTGATGTCGAAATCTTGTGCATATACGTAAACGCCAGTAGTGCCGAGGCTCGAGTAGAGCGGCAGCGTTTGATAGAGCTTCCCGGTGACATGCAGCCGGACGTTTTTCGGAATGCCGCCGAAGTTGGCGGCGAAGTCGTTGACGTTCCACTGGAACGTCGAGCCGGTGGCGGTCTCGGCATACTTGGTCGAGTTGTCGATCCGCGCGGCGAGCACGTTCTCGCCGGGCTTCAGCTTGTCCGTGATGTCGATCCCGAACGCCATGACGCCGTTTTCGCTGCGCCCGATGAATTCTCCATTCAGATAGAATTCACCGGCCTGACGGATTCCTTCGAATTCGAGAAACACTTTACTGCCCGCCGTATCGGCCGGCAGCTTGAAATGCTTGCGATACCATGCGATCCCAGCGGGAAGCTTTTTGCTGTTCTCCTTGAAGGCGCTGTCCTCGTTCCAAGCGTGAGGGAGGGTGATCTTCTTCCAGTCCGCGTCGGCAAAGGACGCGGCTTCGGCACCGATTTCGTCAGCGGTTTTGAGGAGCCAGCCGGGATTGAAGTTGTATGTGTCGCGCGGGGCGGCGCCGAGAGCGTGAAAGGCAAAGATAGATTGCATCAACCAAGCGGCAACAGCCGAGGTTTGCCTGAGGGTGGGAAAGGGTTTGGGTGGACGAGTGTGTGTCATGGGTTGCCGCTGGTCTAGCTTGTGGAACTTGTTGCCTGCTCCTACCCGACGATAGCGGTCGATCTATCTACCTCAATTGGGTAACCCGATGCAGGCAGAACCCGCGCGCGTCTACTTCCCTGCAGTGAGGATGCCGCTGGCCGGGGCGACGCCGTTGGCGCGTGGCGAGAGAAACCGAGCCAATGGATTTTCGGCCAAAGCTTTCATACCGGATACGACGCACTTGGCGTTGACGACGGCACCGTCCCAGCCGGTGTGCAGGCTTTCCTTGGGCGATGGGACGTAAAACGTTTCGACCTTGGCGGTGCCGAGCTTCTCGTAGTTCGTGGCGATGATGGCGTAGAGCGGAACAAAGGGCGTGTTCGTCTGCTTGGCAACCTGTTCGGCCCATGCGGCGTGTTTGCCTTTGTCGCGGTTGAATTGTTTGCCGTCGGGGCTCCAGCCTTTGCGTGGCGTGAGCGAGCAGATGATCGGGGTGGCGTTTTGCGCGCGGGTTTCAACGATGAATTGTTTGAGGTACCAACCGAAGGTGTGGACGGTTTCGTCGTTGTTCATCTGGGTTTCGTCGCCGATGCCGCCGAGCGCGCCTTTGCCCTTTGCGCCGCCGTTGTCATTTGCTCCGAACTGCAGGATCATGAAGTCGCCCTTCTTGAGGTGCGGCTGCAGGTCTTTCCAAAAGAAGCCGCTGTAGAATGTGCGGCTGCTCGTGCCCCCGAAGGCGCGGTTGACAACATTGATTTTCGTCAGGTCGAAAAATGCCGTGACGGGCGCGCCCCAACCCCACTGCCCGGTGGGTCCGTTGTCGCCACCCGTGCCGTTGCGCACGGTGGAGTCGCCGATCAGCCAGAGCGTGGGCAGGTTGGGATTCGCGGGCAGCGGCGGTGTGTAGCGGCCGCCGCCGGGTGCGCCGGCGGGTGCGGGACCCGTGCCCATTTGAGTGGCTCGGGGCACGTCGCTGATCTTGAGGAGCGCGGCGGTCGGCTCACCGTTCACCCGGGTGGAAAATAACAGGTTTGTGGCGCATGCGGCGATCACATAGGCAGCGACAAAGGATCTGGGGCGGTTCATGGTAGATTTCATCAACGAAACGGATTGGATTGAAGTATCACCGCGCGGGGCGACCGGGTCTTTAACGCAATAGGGGTAGCCTCGGTGCTTCGGAGTTCGCGTCTGAGGACGGAACCGGCATTGCAACCGCCGTCACCTGACCCGCGCTCAGCGGCCGAGTTGTGTCGCGAGCAGGGCACGCTCCATCGCCTGGCCCAAAGCCAGCTCCGCCAGTTTCAGGATCGTAAGGTCCTCTTCGTCAAAGCCCCAGCGGCTTGGCGCATTGTGTTTGCTGTCGGTGAGTTGCACGGCGCTTATCACTCCGAGCCGGTGGCCTGCCAGATGGAATGGCACGCACATTTCGTATTGGGTCAATTGATGCAGCTGCTCGTCCACCAACGGACTGTGCCCCTTGTCGCGCCACAATCCATGATCGAGATGGTTCGTCTCGTTACGATAGACCTGCGAAACAATTCCCTCGGACAGCGACTGGGTGACTTGCATCTCGAACCCACCGGCGGGACCCGCAGTGTGGAGCAGCCCCACCAATTGGTATGCATCGGGGTCCTTGGCCCAGATCGCGATTTCACTCGCGTGCGTCAGGGGCACAAACCCGGCGAGTAGTCCCCGCACGGCCTCATTGCCGAGGCTGTAGAGTTCCGCGATCGTAAGGCTCTTGATATCGCTGGAGAATGGATTAGGCGACGGTGTCACGTGGGGGCTGGAAAGGGTTTCTGTGAGTTACAGGATTTGGCAGAACCCTCGGCAACTCGCTTAAAAGGAGACACTATGGGCGAGGCCCGCCGGGACAAGGATTTTCTAGTAACGAAGCCACGGTAATCCTGCCGAATCAGCTCGGTAACCACGCGCGCGATTTCCCACACTGCAAACAGAAAACCCCGCCAGCCCATGTGGGACGACGGGGTTTTGAATTTGAAACGGATCCCGCCTACTTGCCTGCGCGGAGGGCTTCCTCCTTTGCCTTTGCCTTGGCGATGACATCGTCAGAGATGTTGGGCGGGCATGGGGCGTAGTGGCTGTACTCCATGGATAACTGGCCACGGCCGGAGGTCATGGGGCGAAGGTCGCCGGTGCGGCGGATCAAGGCGCACCGTGAGTCTTCCTCTCTGACGCCGAGGTCCTCCTTGGAACGACGGGCAAACAGCTCGCATGGAAATTCAGCCGACGCTCTTCCGCCGTGCCACCTTCACGCCTTTCGTCTTCATCGCTTCGATCAGCGTCCCTACCAACGGATTGGGGAAATGCCTGCTGGCGGTGACGGCGTAGAAAGTTTCGCGGATTTCGGCGATCCGATGGGTCACGACCAGCACGCCGGAAGCGATCTCGTCCTGCACCACCACTGGCGGCACCAAGGCGAGCACGTCGTCCTCCCGCGCTATCAGACGGAGCATGGCCATGTCATCGACCTCGGCCATTACCAATGGGCGCACCCCGGCCAAAGCCAGCAATCGCTCGAAGCCCTCGCGCGTGTTGCTTTCGAAACTCGGCAGCACCAACGGCACCCCATCGAAGTCTTGCGGAAACTTCAGCCGCTTTGCCTTCCACTCCGGCCTGCCAACCAAAGCCACCGACTGATCCGCAAGCAGATGGCTGTGCCATGGGCGCTCCGCATCCTGTCTAACCGACTCATTCGAGAGCACCACATCCACTTCGTGCGCTTGCAACGAAACCACCAGTTCCGCGAGCGAACCGGATCGCACCACCACCTCCACATCCTCTCGTTTCAGCGCGGGGCGAAGGAACTCCAGTTGGAAATTCCGTGACAGCGTCGCCACCGCGCCGACTCGCAGCACCTGTCGGCCCGCGCCGACACCGTGGCGCATCACGTCCATCAGCTCCGCGCCGGCCCGGCCTATCGTTTGTGCGTATTCGAGCGCCACCCGCCCCGCTTCGGTCAGCTCCAGCCCGGTGGGAAGCCGCTCGAACAGCACATGCCCCAGGCTCTCTTCAAGCTGCCGCAACTGCACGCTCAACGCCGGCGGCGAGAGGTTCAGCTTGCGGGCGGCCTGGGTCAGGTTCCGCTCTCCCGCGATGATTCGAAAGTAGCGAAGATGGTGGTAATTCAGGAAATCCATGGTCTCGCGTAGTGTTTTATAAAAGTTAACGGAATGATAAAAACCATGTCATTCCCTAAAATGCAAATCTTTGTCATTTTCCTGCCGATGCAAGTCCCCAACCTACCCGATTCGATCTCCGACGCCGGTCTTGTCCGCCTCGACACCCTCGCTGTCACAATGGCTATGCTCGTCACCTTTCTGGGATTCATCGTCCTCCGTTTCGCCTCTCGATACCTCGAGGGCGATCCGAAGCGCACGCGTTTCATGGGGTGGATGTCGCTCACGCTGCTTTCGGTGATCACCCTGGTCATTTCCAATCACCTGTTGCTGCTTCTCGGCGCATGGACGGCGACGAGCCTCTGCCTCCACCGTCTGCTGCTCCATTATCCGGATCGCGTTGGTGCGATTTTCGCGGCGAGGAAGAAATTCGTCTTCAGCCGCCTCGCCGAGCTCTCGCTGCTGGCCGCCGCGATCATGCTCTATGCCGGACACGGTACCTGGCGGATAGACGAAGTGGTCGCCTCGATCAACGGCGGAAACCATGCCGGGCTGCCTACCGCCGCCTTTCTGCTGGTTTTCTGCGCGATGCTGAAATCCGCCCAGTTCCCGTTCCATAGCTGGTTGCCCGATACGATGGACACGCCCACGCCGGTTTCCGCCCTCATGCACGCCGGCATCATCAATGCGGGTGGATTCCTCGTCCTGCGCCTCGCTCCAGTCTTCACTGCCGCTCCCGCAGCCATGCATCTGCTCGCCGTTGTCGGGACACTGACGTCGGTCTTCGGAGCTATCGTCATGCTTGCCCAGCCCGGAGTGAAGAGGGCACTCGCCTTTTCCACCATTGCGCAGATGGGCTTCATGATGGTCCAAGTCGGCCTCGGCGCGTGGGGGCTTGCACTGCTCCACCTTGTCGCCCACTCGATGTATAAAGCCCACGCCTTCCTCCAAGCCGGATCGACCATAGGAGCCACGCCCCGTGCGGCCATCCCGCTCTCCACCGGAGCCCTAGCGCTCGCCACTCTTGTAGGCACCACGTTGGTCGCCGCACTCTCGACCGCACTTCACTTCCTGCTCCCCGCTACTGTCGAAACTCCGACCGCTTTCCTCGCCATCACCGCCCTCGCTCTGGCTTACGGGATCGCCCGGGCCACTTCGGGAAATTCCGGTAGCCTGCCCCGGGCGCTTGCAGCCGCGCTCGGCATCGCCAGCGTCGCGCTCGCCCTCCATTACCTCGCCGGCCAGCTTCTTCCCACGCTTGTCGCGCCGCCCGTCCCCGGTTGGCTAGGGGTCTTCGTTCTCGCCGCATTTGTCACCCTGTTTTTCTTCCAGGCACTGCTCTGGCGCGCCTCCGCGCACCCGATCGGGCGCAGGCTTTACGTCCACGCCCTGAGCGGGTTTTACGTCGGCACGCTCGCCAACCGCATCCTCAACCGTCTCTGGCCCAGCCAGCCATCCAACTGAAATCCCAACACCTAACTTTTTCTCGAAATGAACACCACCCTCGTCATGCCGACCGCCGCCCCTGATCTAGAGCCTGCGATCACGGAAGCACTCAAGCGCATCCCCCCGCTGTGGCCGCTCGAGCACTTCGTCGCCGTAAATCCCTTCCTCGGTTTCACGGACCAACCCTTCGCGGAAGCCTCCGCCACACTTCGCCGCACCATCGGCCAAGCCCCGGTGCAGTCGCCCGAAAGCTATCTCGCTGAATGGCAAAGCGGCAGCATCACCCCGGAGGATCTCGCCCCATTTTGCGATGGGACCTGGACTCAGGAAAGACTATTCGATATCCTCAGGGAGGCGGACAAGACTCCGCTATCCCATCCCGTCGCCACCTTCGCCGACGCCCTCGACAAGACCATTCCGCACGCCCACTGGGCGGGTTTCATCTCCGAGGAAATCGCGAAATGGTGCGCCGTCCACTTCGACCGCAACCAAAGCGTCTGGGTCTCGCCCTGGAAAAACCTCGGGCTCTTCGCCGCATGGAAATCCGCAGCCGTCCACGACCGCAAGCCCGAGGTGTTCGGTCTGCCCGGCTTCCGCAAATTCGTCCGCGCTCTTCCCGCCGACGCGACCGCTGCTCTGAAACAATGCCTCGCCGCGCTCGATCCCAAGGACGCCTATCTCGCCGATTTTTTCCATCGCCACCTCGCGGGGAATTTCGGCTGGGCCGGCCACGTCCAGTATCTTGTCCGCGAGGACGCACTGCGGGGAAATGACAATCCAGCCCTCATGGAGCTGCTCACCATCCGGCTTGCCTACGATGCCGCACTCCACGCCGCATTCGGTGAAAACCAACAGGTTAGATCTGCATGGAAAACAGAAACCACCGTCTCTCAAAATCCCGAAATCGACCAAGCGCTCTCCCGTTGGCAATCCGCCTACGAGGCCGGCTATCAGAAGAAACTCGCCGCCGACCTCGGATCACAGCCAGCCACGCCGCCAGCCGGGAGACCCACCGTGCAGGCCGTCTTTTGCATCGATGTCCGCTCGGAAATCGCCCGCCGCCATCTGGAGGCCGCGCTGCCCGGCACGCACACGCTCGGCTTCGCCGGCTTCTTCGGATTTCCCGTGGCGCACCAGCCCGCCCTCGCCTGCAAATCCGCGCCTCGCTGCCCGGTTCTACTCGTCCCGCCCATCAACAGCTGCGAAACCGCACCCGTCAACGCCGCCCGCTATCAGGCCGAAAACAGCGCGTGGAAAGCTTTCCAAAACTCCGCGGCTTCCAACTTCACCTTTGTCGAAACGCTGGGTCTGGCCTTCGGTGTGAAGCTCATCAGCTCCCGCGAAAAACACAACCCCAGCCCCGCGCCAAAGCCGGAAATGGTCGGCCTTTCCGCTGCCGATCGCGCCGCGCTCGCCGAGGGCGCGCTGCGCGGCATGAGCCTCACGAAAAACTTCGCCCGTATCATCCTGCTCTGCGGCCACGGCAGCCACAGCGCGAACAACCCCTACGCCTCCTCACTCGATTGCGGGGCCTGCGGCGGCCATGCCGGCGATGTCAACGCCCGCCTCGCCGCCGCCACATTCAACGATCCCGAAGTCCGCGCCCTGCTCGCCGCGAAGGGCATCGTCCTCCCGGATGATACGGTGTTCCTCGCCGGTTGTCATGACACCCTCGCCGACGATTTTCTTCTCTACGAAAAGGACAGCGTCCCGGCCAGTCATCGGGCTGAAGTCGCCGCCCTCGAAGCGGCGCTCGCCAAGGCCGGTGCTGCCACGAGGGAAGAACGCGCGCCGCGCCTCGGTCTCGGCCACCTCGAGGGTTTCGCCCTCGACTCCGCAGTCCGCAGCCGTGGCACGGACATCGCCCAAATCAGGCCGGAATGGGCGCTGGCGAACAACGCTGCCTTGATCGCCGCCCCGCGTTCGCGCACCGCCGGGCTCAAGCTCGACGGACGTGTTTTCCTCCAGGAATACGATCCGTCCGCCGATCCTGAATCGAAAATTCTAACTTTCATCCTCACCGCCCCGGTGGTCGTCGCGAGCTGGATTAACCTCCAATACTATGGATCCCGTACCAACCCGGAGATCCTCGCCGCCGGAAACAAAACCATCCACCAAGTGGTCGGCGGCCTCGGAGTCATCGAAGGAAACGCGGGCGATCTCCGCAGCGGCCTCCCGCTCCAGTCCATCCACGATGGCAAGGATTTTATTCACGAACCGCGCCGCCTCAGCGTGGTCATTGAGAGCAAACCGGAACTCATCGAAGCCGTCCTCGCCGCCCATCCGGGAGTGCGCGAGCTCTTCGACAACCAATGGATCCACCTCATCGCCCTCCACGGAAA